>JAVEUY010000157.1:0-6632 GCA_034005315.1 Ignavibacteriaceae bacterium
CCACTTTTATTTTTCTATTATTTCCAGACTATCAACAACTCTTTAGCTTTCTATCTCTAGAATTGGGTTTTTGATGTAGTTGGTTTTCAGTGCCTTTGCATTTCCCTGTGCCACAAGCCTTCCTGCATTAATGAGAATTATATCATTGCAAAACTCTGCTTCATCCAGATAGTGAGTGGTAACAAGCACCGTTGTTCCCGCATCTGAGAGATCGTTTATCAAATCCCAAAAATTTCTTCTCGAAACCGGATCAACACCGCTGGTAGGTTCATCCAGAAATACAATTTTTGGCTCATGAATTACTGCTGTACCAAGCGCAAGACGTTGTTTTATTCCGCCCGGTAAAGATGAGGTAAGCATATTTTCCATGTTTTCCAGGTTAGCAACTTTCAATACCCATTGTTTTCTTTCCTGATATTTCTTTCCATCAAGTCCATATACTCCTGCATAAAACCTGATGTTTTCGGCTACAGTCAGATCATTGTAAAGTGAAAATTTTTGTGACATATATCCGATATGCCTTTTCACCATTTCAGGATCCTTCATTATACTATATCCGGCTACCATCGCATCACCTGAAGTTGGCCCTAAAACACCAATTAACATTCTGATAGTTGTTGATTTACCGGCACCGTTGGCACCAAGGAAACCAAATATCTCACCTTGCTTTACATCGAAATTGATGCTATCAACAGCAGTAAAATCACCGAATTTTTTGGTCAGATTATTTACCTCAATTGCTTTCATTAGAAGATATTCCTTCCTAAAGATTTTAATAAATTCGTTTTTGCAATCTGATAATCAACTTCGGCTGTCTTAAGATTTGTTTCAGCTTGCAGTTTTAGAGATTCGGCGTCAATTAAATCTGTACTTGAAGCAATTTGTAAATCGTACTTTTCTGCTGTTATTCTGTAATTCTCTTTTGCCTGTTCGAGGGCAATTTTATTTACAGATATTTTTTCTTCATTCTTCAGTAAGTCCAAATAATTTCTTTGTACTTCCATTTGAATATTTTCTTTTAATAAGTCATAATTAGTTTCGAGCTGAATCTTAGTCTGCTCAGCCTGTGAAACTTTAAATGAAGTTTTTCCCCAATCCCAGAAATTCCAGCTTAATGTTACTCCTATATCCCAGTTATTATTAAACTCATTCACAGCCGGTTGAAATCTTGGGTTAGGATTGCTGTAATAATAATTTCCTGTCAGATAAACAGAAGGATAAAGTTCAGACCAGGCTGCTTTAATATTCTCTTTACTTCCTTCAACCCTATAGGACAAAGATTTTAATTCATTCCTGTTATTTAATGCTTCATTGGAAATATCTTTTGCATCATATTCGATAGTTTGGAGCTCACCTGGATTAACCACTACATTGATTTGCGAATCCAGATCAAATCCTAAAGCTTTATTAAAAGCCATCTTTGAGATATTAAGATTATTCTCAGCTTCAATCAGCATCAGCTTTGTATTTGAATATTGTACTTCAAGCTTCAATACATCGTTATTTGATACTAATCCCTGATTAAAAAAGTTCTTTGTATCATTAAGATGATTTTCAATCTGTTTTAGGGTCTGTTCTATTACCTTTGTTATCTCTGTTGCTTTGTAGTAATTCCAGAATGCAGATTGAATTCTGAAAGCGGTTTCATTTTCTTCCTTTGAATAATCATATTCTTCTGCTTTAAGATTGTACATTGCAGCATTTTTAGATGAGAGCAATTTAAAACCTGTAAACAGCGGCTGAGAAAAGCCTATCTTAAAAGTATAATTATCATAAATTGGCTCAGCTATTCTAACGGGAGAAGGAGAAAATGGTAACGATACTTCAAATGCAGGAATGTTATCGCTAAGCCTTGTATAATTACCCAAAATATTAAACTGGGGTAAAAACATACTGCCAACTTCAGAAAGCTTATAATCAGCGCTATTCCTTTTGGTGCTTGCGATTTTTAAATCTTTGCTGTTTTCTAAACCAATTTTAATACTCTCTTCTAATGTCAACGATTTCTGCTGTGCCAGTAATGAACCAGTTAACAAAATTAGCATCATTATTTTTTTCATTTTTTTACCTTTACTCTTTTTCTTTAATTCTTTACTTGTTCATAAAATGAATAAATACATTCTCCAATGAAGGAGTTATTATTCTTTTATCAGTTTCAACAATTGAGTTTTTCTCAAACAAATCTTTTATTATTGAATAATCTTTTTCATAATCGTTAACAGCTACATTCAGTCTGTCACCGTACATCTGAACTTCAAAATTTGTAGATGACTTTAACACATTGTATGCTGTCCTGATGGGATTACAGACAATTTCAATTACCTGCATATGCATAGAATCTTTAACATTTTTTGGTGTGTCACAGCTGATAATCGATCCTTTATCCATTAAAGCTACTCTACTACATCTTTCAGCTTCATCAAGGTAAGGTGTTGTCATAAAAATTGTTACACCGTCTTTCAGAAGGTTTGATAGAATTTTCCAGAAGTCTCTTCGCGAAACAGGATCTACACCGGTCGTAGGTTCATCAAGAAAAATAATTTTGGGTTTATGTATTAATGTGCAGGCAAGTGCAAGCTTTTGTTTCATTCCGCCAGATAACTTATCAGCTAATCTGTCTCTGAAAGGAGTTAATCTGGTAAATTCAAGCAGTTCATTTCTTCTTTGCTCAAAATTTTTAACGCCGTGTATATCTGCAAAGAATTCAATGTTCTCATCAATGGATAAATCACCATACAATGAAAAACGTTGAGATAAATATCCGATTTCATCTTTTATAAGATTTTTTTGGGTTAATAAGTCGTGACCAAGAATTTCTGCATTACCTTCGTCCGGGTTTAACAGTCCGACTAACATTCTCATCGTGGTTGTTTTTCCGGCACCATCAGGACCAACTAATCCGAACATTTCACCTCTGTTCACCTCATAGCTGACACCATTGACAGCAATTAATTCACCGTATTTCTTTTTAAGGCTTTTTATTTTAATTAAGGGTTCCATTTTTCATCCTTCAGATTTTATAAATACACCTCAGCATCAGCGGGCATACCTGATTTCAGATCAAATTCTTTGTTCGGCACTTCAATTTTTACAGCAAACACAAGCTTGGTTCTTTCATCTTTAGTCTGAACATTTTTAGGTGTAAACTCTGCTTCCGGTGATATGAAGGTGACAATTCCCTCGTATTTTTTATCCGGATATGTATCAACAGTTATAACTGCTTTCTGACCAAGCTTCACTTTTCCAAGCTCGATCTCAGATACATAGATCACTAATTCTACTGCTGACAAATTTGAAATTTTTACAAGTGATGACATTGGGGTAACAGTCTCGCCTGGCTCGACAAAGTTTTTAACAATAAAACCATCTAACGGAGATATTATGTAACTATCTTTTATATTTTTCTTAAGAAGCCCTACTGTTGCTTCGGCTTTTTTCAGATTACCTTTTGCTTGTTCAATTTCTTCAGGACGGAAAATTCTTTTTACCTTTTTAAGGTTTTCTTTTGCAGAATTAAATTGAGCAAGACTGATTTCATAACGTGATTTCATATCTTCAAATTGCTTATCAGAAATTGATTTACTTTGCCATAATTGTTCGTATCTCTGAAAATCTTTTTGAGCATTATTATAATTAATCTCACCTTGCTTCATCATTTCTTCAGCTTGCTGGATGTCCTCGCTTCTTGCACCTTTTAGCATTAATTCAAGCTGCGCTTTTGCTATCAGAACTCCTGCTTCTGCCTGTGCTAATTGAAAATCCAATGCTTCATGATCAATTGTCATAATTGTATCTCCCGCGTTAACTAGCCGCCCTTCTTTATAAAAAATTGTTTCCACTTGACCGGCGTTGCGTGCACTTATTAATACATCAGTTGATTCAATTGTGCCTGTGCCGTGTAATGAAGAAGAATCTTCCTGGTTATTACACCCGGTTAAAACTACAGTTAATAATATCACCGGTATCATTTTTATTATTTTCATTTTATTCCCTTTGATTTATTTATTAGTATTTGTTTTCCTTTTTTTGTTAAAATTCCGTTTAATAAAAGATTAAAAGCTTGCCTGAACAACACTTCGTATGATTGCTGGGATTCTATTTTTGATTTTGACTGAACAATTTCACTTAACGCAGAGTTAAACACTCTTATTACGATATCGTCAGGAATTTCTAAAATCAGTTGTTTTTTCCGTCCAAGTTTTAATAAAATCTTTACTAACGGAATTATGCGGTTTGTTCTGAACTGTTCTATATATTTAGCTAATTGAGGGAAGTATCTCTCCAAATTTTTAAGTGATGCTTCATTAAAAACAGAATAATATTTCTCAATAATTTTGGATAGCTCAACAAACATTTCTACAATTGTAATTCGAGACTGAATTGCTAAAACAAAATTTGAATATGCATCACTTAATTGCTGAGTTATAACAGTTCTTATTATCTCTTCTTTTGTATCAAATCTTTTGTAAATAGTTTTTTTGCTTATCTGAAATCTTGAGGCAAGTTCATCAAGAGAAAAATTCCTGAAACCATAGGAAATAAATTGGTTATTCAAATAACTAATTATTTCAGACTCTGATTTTGCAGGTTCATTATTTATAAAAATTTCGTTTTTCATTTTATATAGTTAGTTAGCGTTCACTACGTTTTTATTAAAAAAAATAGAAATAAAATTATAGCAAAATTAATTTATCCAGGATTTTCAACATGTTTTTGCCTCTGTCAGTAAGTTTAAAACTAAAATTACTTAATCTCCATTCCATAACCATAATTCTAATAGTGCCAAGAATTATGCTCAGCAATTCATTATTATCTACATCTACCAGCTCTCCGGAATTTTTAGCATCATCTAGAATTGTTTTAAGAAGCTGTTTACGTTTCTGAATGATGAATATCAGCTTTTTTCTTAAAATATCACTTTGATTATACATTTCTTCCGAAAACAAGACCGATGTCATTTCTGGGTTTTTTTCCAAAAATTCGAAGTGGTAAAGAACAAACTGTCTTATCTTCTGTTTTGCTGATTTAGCATCTGCAATATTCTTGTTTAACAAAATATCAAATTCAAGCATTCTGTTAAGCACTCCAAGAATAATATCTTCCTTATTTAAAAAATGCCTGTAGATCGCAGGTTCACTGATTTTTACCTGCTTTGCAATCTCTCTTATTGATAAAGCTTCAAAGCCACCGGAGTGAATTATCTTGATTGCTTCATCAATTATCATTTCTTGTCTTTCTTCTGTTGTTAATCTTGACATAACGACTTTCAATAAATTAGTTAACACTCACTAACAAAAATAGTGAAAAAAATTTTATTGTCAATACTTTTTTCTTAAAATTTTTTTTGTGTGACTTTTATCAAGATTTTCAATATCCATAATCAAAGGTTATTTTTTGTTTAGATGAAACAAGTTTAATTCAATGAATTTATTTCACTGATAAAGTTTAATTCTGCTTTTACTCCAGCTTCTTATTAAATCTTAACACACTCAGAGTTAGTATTGCTAGACTTATTCCGAACATTATAAGAATTTCAAGCCAAAGAGATGAAAATCCAATTCCTTTTAGAACAATGCCGCGAAGTATTGTGTTATAATATCTGAAAGGAATTAAATAAGTGATGTATTGAACTAACACAGGCATATTTTCAATCGGGAATGCAAATCCTGATAGATATATCATCGGCATCATTACTGCAAAAACAGAAATCATAACAGCCTGGCTTTGAGTTTTTGAAACTGTTGAGACAAATAAACCCCATCCGAGATTTGAAAGCACGAATAAAAGTGAGGTTAAAAATAAAAGCGTTATACTTCCGCGTATTGCAATGCCGAACCATTGAGTCATAATTAACATCATAAATACTAACAGGAAAAAACCAATAAGGATAAAAGGAAGCACTTTGCCAAGTATAAGCTGATAGGATTTTAATGGTGTAACAATTAATTGTTCAAGTGTTCCGATTTCTCTTTCTTTAACCACAGCCATAGCCATAAGTGATAAAGTAGTAATCATTATTGTAAGACCTAAAACACCCGGCACCATATAGTTGCGTGTTTTCATCTCAGCGTTATACCAGACTCTTACTTCAGGTTTCAGTGATCCTGAAAGCGGAAGTTTCATTCCGTATTTATTTTGAGTGTCAATAATAATCTTTTGTGAATATCGATTAATTACTCCTTGAATATATCCCAGTGTTATTGCTGATTTATTACCATCAGATCCTTCGAACAATGTCTGGATAGTTACTGTTTGGCGCCTGTTTAATTTTTTCTCAAAATCTTTCGGTATAACGATAGCAACGAGAGTTTTCCCTTTATTGATCAACTCAGTTACTTCATCATAATTTTGTGTATAATAATCTATTTGAAAGTTGTTTGATTCTTTAATATTTCTGATGAACTCTCTGCTGGTTTCGGTTTTATCCTGATCGAAAATTGTTGTGTGAACAACTTCAACATCCATATTTACAGCATATCCGAGAAGAATAATCTGTAAAACCGGAGCAACAAAAACCACAGATATCATTTTTTTGTCGCGCTTAAATTGAAGCAATTCTTTTATAATAAATTCATATATCGTTTTCATTTATAATCTCTGTTAAATCTCTTCAAAATATTTTAAATCAAAAG
>JAVEUY010000158.1:0-6632 GCA_034005315.1 Ignavibacteriaceae bacterium
TTCCATCTTAACATCAGATCTTTAAGCATCATTCCATTTGAAAAATTCTGATCAAGAATCATAACCTTTTTATCTGCAAGTTTAGGAGAGGATTCAAATGAATAAACTTTTTTATCTGAAGTAACAGACTCAGCTTTTATAGTAAAGAAAAAATTACTTCCTTTTTCAAGTTCACTTGTAACTCCAATTTCACCGCCCATCATTTCAACTAATTTTCTGCTGATAACAAGACCTAAACCGGTACCGCCAAAGCTTCTTGTAATAGATGAATCTACCTGGCTGAAAGGTTTAAATAGTTTATCAAGTTTATCTGCAGGAATTCCAACTCCGGTATCTCTTACATTAAATTTCATTATATACTCTTTATAATCAACTTGTACGGAAGTTACTATTATTTCAACTTCACCTTTCTTTGTAAACTTAACTGCATTACTTAAAAGGTTAGTTAATATCTGTCTTAATCTTGTAACATCACCTGTAATTGCAAACGGAGTGTTTTCATCAATATTATAAAAGAGTTCTATTTCCTGTTCAGCTACTTTTGTTGAGACGAGATCCATAGAATCTTCAATACATTCTCTTAAATCAAAAGGCTGGGTTTCAAGTTCGAGTTTTTCTGATTCAATTTTTGAAAAATCAAGTATATCGTTAATGATAACTAAAAGCTGTTCACCACTTAATCTTATTGTGCTTACATAATCTTTCTGGGATTCAGTCAGCATAGTTTCAAGTAATAATCCGGTCATTCCTATAACTCCGTTCATGGGAGTACGGATTTCGTGACTCATTAAAGCTAAAAATTCGCTTCTGGCTTTTGCAGCATTTTGAGCTTCAATTACTGCACGGTCAAGTTCTGCATTTTTTCTTAAGAGTTCGTCGCGGAATTTATTCTTCTTTAAAATTTCACCGAAAGTAGCAGCCAATGCACTTAACATTGATTCTTCATCACTGCTCCATAATCTATCAGAGTGGCATTCATCAAATCCGATAAATCCCCAATAAGCACCATCGATCATAATCGGTACTAAAATAATAGAGCGTATATTTCTATCAATAAAAACTTCACGGTATTCCTGCTGCAGATCTTTAATAATAAATTTTAAAGATTCACCATTAATAAATGATTCATAAAATCTTAATGGTGCAAACCTGGAATAAGAAAGTTTACCTAATATTGAATCTTTGTACTGGGACTTAATTCCCGGAGCAGTCCACTCGTATTGCGGGCTGAAATACAACTCACCTGTTTCATCATCTTCAAAGTGTTTGTAGATATAAACTCTGTCTGCACCGGCAGCTTCGCCAAGAATTTCCAGAGCAATGTTAAATCCGTCAATATATTCCGAATCAGTTATTAAAGCGTTGGATGCTTTAGCAATTCCCTGAAGCAGTCTTCCCTTTTTGTCAATCAGATTTTCATTAACTTTTCTTTCGCCGATATCTCTGAAAATACTTAACAAAAATCTTTTACCGGCAATATCATCAATTATTGAATTTGAAACTTCAAAATATAATTGACTTCCATTCCATAATGTAGCAGATGTTTCCAGAGAATCTTTAACCATACTCTGAATAAAATTACGCTTGTAGTTTTTGATTATCTGTTCACTTCTCTCTGCAGAATAAAGATCGCTGATCGGATGGTTGATAATATCTTCGATCGGCTTACCGAAAAGATTAGCAAATGCCGTATTGCATAATACAACAATTCCATCCTGGTCTGATAACCTCATTCCATCTTTGGTATTTTTCCAGATAGAGTTAAAAATATTTTCAGAACTAAAAAGCTTTCTCTGAGTTTCTTTAGTAGAGCTGATATCTCTTATTGTTCCCTGTGCATATTGATTACCTTCGAACTCTGTTCGCTTCAGAAAAAAATCTACTGCAACTCTTTCATTTTTATTGTTAATTAATTCAGATCTGAAACTATGAATTTTATCAGACTGCAAAACTTCCGAAAGTCTTAATTTAAATTCTTCAGTCTGCTCTTCACTTATAAAATTAATAATTGATTTACCAAATAAATCTGAGCTCAAATATCCAATTAAATTAATTGAAGAAGCACTTATGTAACTGATAAACGCATTATTGGAAATACGTATAATTACATCAGTTGAGGAATCTAATAATGATTCGAGATTAATTTGTTCTAATGATTTTTCTGATAGATTTTCGGACATTACATTAATTTTAACCGATTATATTATATTATCGTCAAATTCCCTGCTAATTTAATATTTTTAGTTAATTAAAACTAAATTTTCTTATCTCATTGTAGTCAAACTGAAGCGTTTATCCTTGCTTTGATCATCCCCAAATGGGTATGTTTCAGGTGTCAATTTTTTCTAATTTTACAGGAAATTTTTTATGAAGAGAACTATCGTTTCAATGCCCGGAGACGGCATTGGTAAAACAGTATTACCAGAAGCAATAAGAGTTTTAAACGCAGTCGGTTTTGATGCCGAATATGTTCACGGCGATATCGGCTGGGATTTTTGGTGCAGCGAAGGTAATGCTCTGCCGCAGCGCACAATTGATTTATTAAAAAAATATAAACTCGGACTTTTCGGTGCGATAACATCCAAACCAAAAGATGCCGCTGATAAAGAACTTGATCCTTCTTTAAAAGGAAAAGGTTTTGTTTACTTTTCACCAATAGTTTCTATGAGACAAATATTTAATCTTGATATTTGTATCCGTCCTTGTATTTCATTTAAAGGTAATCCATTAAACTTTATTCGCCAGAATGGTAAAGGAGGATTTGAAGAACCGCCTGTTAAAACAGTAATCTTCAGACAAAATACAGAAGGACTTTATGCAGGAATCGAATGGACAAATCCGCCTGCTAATGTTCGTTCTGCTTTTGAATCTCACCCGAAATGGAAAACATTTAAAGATGTTCCCAATGAAGAGCTTGCAATTTCTACAAGAATAGTAACCAAAACTGCTGCAACAAGAATTATCCGTGCTGCTTTTGAGTATGCAAAGAAATTCGGACATAAGAATGTTACTGTTTGTGAAAAACCAAATGTGCTTCGCGAAACTTCAGGAATGATGTTAAAGATTGCAAAAGAAATGTCAAAAGAATATCCAGGCATTGCTTTATGGGATACCAACATTGATGCACAGATGATGTGGCTGACTAAAAATCCTGAAGATTACGGAGTTGTTGTTGCAGAAAATATGTTCGGTGATATTATCTCTGATGGTTTTGCAGGATTAATCGGCGGACTTGGATTTGCCTGCAGTGCAAACATCGGAGAAGACGTTGCAGTTTTTGAACCTACTCACGGAAGCGCACCAAAATATCAGGAATTAAATCCATCTATTGTAAATCCTATTGCAATGATAATGAGTGCCTGTATGATGCTTGATCACATTGGCGAGACAGAAAAAGCTGACAAGATAAGAAAGGCAATTGCAAAAGTTATTGAAGAAGGAAAAGTAAAAACTTACGATATGATGAAACTCCGCGGCAGTCCTGATGTATTCAGCAAAGGAGCCAGCACAACACAGCAGATGACTGATGAGATAATTAAAAGCATTGCTTAATTGTTTTATTGTTGAATTGCTTAATTGCTGTATTGTTTATCACTTATATTAAAAAAAAGAAAAATTACAAAGATTGTTAAGAAATATATATGACTGATAAGTTACCATCCGGTACGGACTACTATTTAGAATTTATAGTACCAATATTTGATATCAATTATATAGGTGAAAATGAGTACTTTCAAAATATGTGGCAAAACAACGATTTTTTTGACAAGCTAAAAGATTATTTAATAGACCCTGAACTTCATATCCATTTAAAAAGATTTGCAGAATTTGTTAATTGGTCGAGTTTAGATATTGATGTACTTTCAAAGCTCGATATTGATTATTTGCATCAATCTCAATGGTTCTTAGAGTTTAAATGCAATATAGATGAAGAAGAGAACTATAAATTTAAAATAAATTTATTTCTTTTAGCAGCAAGAATTGTTTTACAAAGTGATCTATCTGTAAAATATATTTTATGTAAAGATGCACCTCATTTTTCTACAAAGTATTTAGACGATTGGAAATATGCAATTGCCGAGAAAAGAGAAAAAAGAGAAAGACAAGAACTAAATAAATTCGATTTAGATAAAATTGTTTTGGCATATAACTGTCTCCAAGGATTTTTTAAGGTTTCACCAAGAACAGCTCACGCTATAAATTTTCTTTTCCTTGCATACACATCTTGTTATTGGATGGAATCTTTTATGCTTTTAATGACAGCTTTGGAAACTCTTGTATCACCAGATAAAATAGGTGCGATTGTTTCGGATGTCACTAAAAGAGTCGTATCTTTAATTAAAAATAAAAATATCTGTAGTAAAACAAGATTTGATAAAATTTATGAATTAAGATCAGACATAATTCACGGAAAAGTGCTCATTGATATAAATTTTGACAAAGAATTGCCCAAGCTGCAACAACTCCAAAGAATTGTTTTGACAGTATTTAAAATTTTGTTAGAGAAAGATTTTAAGGATATTTATAAAGATGAAAACTCAAAAGAAAAATTTTATAAAGAATTATGTAGCAATAAAATGCTCTAACAACTCAGCAATAAAACAATTTAACAATTAAACTTAGCTTTAAAGTAATGCCTGAAGAACAAAAACCTGATTCAATAATTCCTATGGGAGAAATAATTCTTTACCAGACAGAAGACGGCAAAACAAAAATTGAAGTTCGTCTGGAAAATGATACCGTTTGGCTTACACAGGCTCAAATAAGTGAATTATTTCAAAAAGCAAAATCCACTGTCAGCGAACATATAAAAAACATTTTTGAAGAAGGTGAACTTGACGAAAATGCAGTTGTTCGGAATTTCCGAACAACTGCATCAGACGGTAAAAAATATGATACAACTTATTATAATTTAGACGTTATTATATCTATTGGCTATCGGGTAAAATCACTGCAAGGGACTAAATTCCGCATTTGGTCTACACAACGCCTTAAAGAATATATTATAAAAGGATTTACTCTCGATGATGAACGCTTAAAAACAGGCGGTTATCTTAATAAATACTTCGAAGAGCTTTTAGAGCGCATCCGGGATATACGAACTTCAGAGAAAAACTTTTACTATAAGGTTCGTGAAATCTACACTTTATCTGCAGATTATGATCCTGCTGCCGATGTAACTCAAAAATTCTTTGCTACGGTTCAGAATAAATTTCATTGGGCTGTTCATCACCACACTGCTGCTGAGCTTATTGCGCAAAGAGCAGATGCTGCAAAACCGAATATGGGACTAACAACCTGGAGCAGTTCAACAATTCGTAAGCACGATGTTACAATAGCAAAAAATTATCTATCATTCGATGAACTTAAACAATTAAATCTTCTTGTTGAACAATTCCTTGCATTTGCTGAATCACAAGCTCATCAGCGGAAAGCAATGTATATGAAAGATTGGATTAAAAAGCTGAATGATATACTGATAATCAACGAAAGAGAAATTCTTGAAAGTACAGGAAAAATCTCAAAGCAGGAAGCAGATGAAAAAGCTTTTAAAGAACTTGCAAAATTTAAACAACTGGAAACTGTAGAAGAGTTAAAAAGATTAAAGAAAACTACCGAGTCGCTGGCTAAATTAGAAAAAGAAGTAAAAAAAATTAAACTATCTACCAATAAATCTTCTGCGTCAAATAAAAACTCATCCCGTAAAAATAGAGGAAAGAAGAAGTAATGCCTAAAAATTATTTATACTTAACTAACGATTTTCAATCAGAAACTAATCCGCCTTTGGCGGAAACAATGTAACAATTTATCAATTTAACAATGGAATTATGATGAAAGAAAAAGTATTAAAAATATGGCCTGAAATAAACTGGATTGAAAATAAAGAACTCAGAGAAAAAGTTTTAAACTGCTGGGTCTATGCAATTGAAAACTCTGTTCTCACTCCCGAGGATCTTGAAGTCATTCCGTTTTCACTTTTAATTAAAGATTGTAAAATCACTTTTATGAATCACAAACGCACTGCTGTGCAGCTTTCTGTTGACATCGCTAAAAGAATGAAAGAAAATTTCGGTGATGAAATAAAAATTAATATGGATTTGCTCATCGCAGGTGCAATTTTAATCGATATCGGAAAACTTATTGAGTATGATAAAGTTGACGGAAAACTTGTAACAAGTAAAGCCGGTCATCTGCTGCGTCATCCGTTCAGCGGTGTATCAATTGCAGATCGCTTTGGATTGCCTTATGAAGTTCAGCATATAATTGCGTATCATGCAAAAGAAGGTGATCTTGCAAAAAGAAATGTTGAAGCAATAATTGTTCATCACGCAGATTTTGTTTCGTTCGATCCGTTTAAGGGGTGAGAGGTTAAAGGCAAGAAGTGAGAAGTTAAATGTTAGATTTAAGTCATAAGAAGTTAGATGTTTGGAAGTTTAGTTTAGATTTGGTTTCTAAAATTTATTCTTTGACTTTACAATTTCCTAGAGAAGAAAGATTTGGATTGACAAATCAATTACGAAGAGCTTCAGTTTCAGTAAGTTCAAATATTGCTGAAGGTTTATCAAGAACATAGCATTAGAAAAAATTAGATTTCTTGAAATTTCGAGATCATCAATAGTTGAGATAGATAC
>JAVEUY010000159.1:0-6626 GCA_034005315.1 Ignavibacteriaceae bacterium
TTCTTGCGGGTGCACTTCCTGCAAAGCCGGTTACACTGTCCGTAAAGATTATACTCCTTAATTAGGAGGTAAATACCTGTGAGGGAAAGTTTGGCAATGCAAACAAGCTTAATCCTCCGTCTGTGGTTTTGTATAATGGTCCGCCTGTCCATCTTCCATCTGCTGCATAGCCTGTAAGCTCATCTGTAAAGTAAACATCTACAAAGTTTGCATTAAGGAATAAGCCTCCCCAGTTATCATATCCTCCTGTTGTTTTAGCTATCCATAAATTACTTCCTACAGAATAACCTGTATTACCAGGTAAAAGCTCAAGCTCCCACTCGCTTAAGTTTGGTGATGTGGGGCTAAACCAGCTTACACCTCTGTTTGTTGTCTTTCTTATTCCCCAACTCTCTCCTCCATAAGTGCCTACGGTATAGCCCGTATCTGTATTAATAAACCTTATACTGTTTAGCTCATTGTGCTGCAATGCTGAGTTTTGTGTCCAGATTGTTCCTCCGTCACTGCTGTAAACCGTCTTTCCTAAATAACCTGCTGCTGCTATGTGTGTTGTGTCTATTATATCTATTGCATACAATGCACTTGCATCCCCTGCCTGATGTTCTGTCCAACTGTTTCCTCCATCTGTTGTCTTTAATATCTTTCCTCCACCACAGGCTATCATTCCAAATTGTTCATTTAAGAAGTTAAGTGCCCAGTAATGTTGGCTCAGTCCTGTAATCACTGGCTGCCAGGTTATGCCTGCATCTGTGGTTTTTAGTAATGTTTGGTTCAGTCCGCAGACAAATCCTAATGTATCATTCAGCATTTGTACTCCCCAAAGATCATATCCACTTCCTACTCCGCTTGTTACTTGTTCAAATGTTTCCCCGCCATCACTTGAGCGAAGTATTAATCCATCGTAACCCGTTACAATAACTATTTGTCCATCAAAGGAATGAACTTTCAGAAGAAGTGTTGTTGTTTGTGTTTCTGATACTGTCCAATCATTGCCGCCGTTTGTTGTTTTTATTACTGCTCCTAAATTCCCTGCTGCCCAACCAATATTTGGATTAATAAAGTGTACACCAAAGTAGGTTACTCTTGGTATGCGGGGATTTAGCTCTGTCCATATTCCTGTGCTTTGCAAAGGGAATAAGCTTCGCTTTTCTTCATTTAAATTTTTGCCTGCATAATATTGTGCATAGCTCTGGTAAACTTCCTGCAATTCTATGCCTCTGCGGTATTGGATGGGCTTAGCGGTATCTTGTTGGGCAGAAATAAAATTTGTAAACATTAAAACATTAGCTAATACAAGTAAACATATTATTCTCATAGCATACTCCTTTTATTTTAATAAAGTTATTTTGATTACTGCACTGTATCCAGTGCTTGTTATCATCCTTACAAAGTATATACCCGATGGGAGCTTAACATTTTCTAATTCTGCCTTATATAATCCTTTCTCTTTTTCCTCTTTTACCAATTCTAATATCTTCTCACCTTTTATATCATAGATGAAAATGTTAATAAAACTTTTTTGTGGAACCTGATAATTAATTATTGTACTGGAATTAAAGGGATTAGGGTAATTCTGAAATAAATAAAATGATGGAATAGTAATATCAGAGTTTATTTCTATAATTTTTGAGTACTCGAAACTGCCGTCATAATCAATTTGTTTTAATTTATAAAATTGAATGTCAGAAGTGATTTGATTATCACTAAATGAATAATGATTTACATTTGTAGTTGTTCCTCTGCCTTCAATAAAACCTATGTTAAACCAGTTTATTTTATCAATAGATTTTTCAATCTGAAATCCCCTGTTGTTTAGTTCAGATGCAGTCTGCCAATTTAAAATTATTTTGCTGCCTTCAATTTTACCTTCAAAAGAAATTAATTCTACGGGAACATAAGATGAGTCAAAATACCTTAACACATATCCTAAATTTCCTACTCCATATCCTAACCAATTGGCAGGCGCATGAAATCTAGTAAATAGCGATAAAGTAGGTGTAATTTCCTCCCAAGTTAGACCGTTATTAACGGTTTCGTATAGGTGTGAAAACCCCCCTATTATCCACCAGTGGCTGCTAAGTGGAAACAAACTGAACAAACGTGGTTGATATACTCCAGGTATTGCTTCACAATTTACACCTGAGTTAGTGGTTTTATTCAAACCTTCAAAAAGATCGGTTATCCATCCTGTATCTCTATTAGAAAAGTAAACAACATTTGAGATAAAAAAATCAAGGTTTGTTTGATGAATCCAATTTTCTCCTCCATCAGTGGTTTTATGTGGTCTTCTACTTGTATTGGCAGTCCATCCATATAAAGAATCAACAAAGTGAATGCTCTGAATGATAACATTAGCACCAGCATTCAACTGAGCAAACCAGTTTTCACCAGCATCTGTGGTTTTTAGTATGCCTCCTCTCGTTGTTACTGCCCAGCCGGTTGTGGGGTTTATAAAGAAAAACCTGTTTATCAATCCTATTGTATCTGTAAGACCGGTTCTGTTTACAATGTACCAGCTTTCTCCTGCATCGGTTGTCTTTACTATTCTTGCGGGTGCACTTCCTGTAAAGCCGGTTACACTGTCTGTAAAGATTATACTCCTTAATGAGGAGGTAAATACCTGTGAGGGAAAGTTTGGCAATGCAAACCAGCTTAATCCTCCGTCTGTGGTTTTGTATAATGGTCCGCCTGTCCATCTTCCATCTGCTGCATAACCTGTTAACTCATCTGTAAAGTAAACATCAACAAAGTTTGCATTAAGGAATAATCCTCCCCAGTTATCATATCCCCCTGTTGTTTTAGCTATCCATAAGTTGCTTCCAACAGAGTAGCCTACTCCATCAGGTAATAATTCAAGCTCCCATTCGCTTAAGTTTGGTGATGTGGGGCTAAACCAGCTTAATCCCTTGTTAGTTGTCTTTCTTATTCCCCAACTCTCTCCGCCATAAGTGCCTACGGTATAGCCCGTATCTGTATTAATAAACCTTATACTGTTAAGTTCATTGTGCTGTAATGCTGCGTTTTGTGTCCAGATTGTTCCTCCGTCACTGCTGTAAACTGTCTTTCCTAAATAACCTGCTGCTGCTATGTGTGTTGTGTCTATTATATCTATTGCATACAATGCACTTGCATCTCCTGCCTGATGTTCTGTCCAACTGTTTCCTCCGTCTGTGGTTCTTAAAACTTTTCCTCCTCCGCAGGCTATCATTCCAAATTGTTCATTTAAGAAGTTAAGTGCCCAGTAATGTTGGTTCAGTCCTGTAATCACTGACTGCCAGGTTAAACCGGCATCTGTTGTTTTAAGTAACGTTTGGTTTAATCCGCAAATAAATCCAACTGTATCATTCAGCATCTGTACTCCCCACAAGTCAGTGGTTACTCCACTCGTTACTTGTCCAAATGTTTCTCCTCCATCAGTTGAGCGGAGGAGCATTCCACTATATCCTGTTACAATAACTATTTGTCCATCAAAGGAATGAACTTTCAGAAGAAGTGTTGTTGTTTGTGTTTCTGATACTGTCCAATCATTGCCGCCGTTTGTTGTTTTTATTACTGCTCCTAAATTCCCTGCTGCCCAACCAATATTTGGATTAATAAAGTGTACACCAAAGTAGGTTACTCTTGGTATGCGGGGATTTAGCTCTGTCCATATTCCTGTGCTTTGCAAAGGGAATAAGCTTCGCTTTTCTTCATTTAAATTTTTGCCTGCATAATATTGTGCATAGCTCTGGTAAACTTCCTGCAATTCTATGCCTCTGCGGTATTGGATGGGCTTAGCGGTATCTTGTTGGGCAGAAATAAAATTTGTAAACATTAAAACATTAGCTAATACAAGTAAACATATTATTCTCATAGCATACTCCTTTTATTAAGTGATGTGGGAAACGCAAACACCGGATAGAGATTTTTACGGGCAGAAGAAAACAAATAACTCATTACCGCCTCGTGAACTTTGTTTTACAATTTTATTTATAACAAACGTAAATAAAAAAAATAGTTATATCAATCGTAGATGGTTGATTGATTATGTGAGAGCAAAGAGCATAATGGGATTAAAGAAATTTTTGTTGTATGTTATTTCCCGGAGCTTAATTTTATAGTTGCTGCTTTTTTATATTTCAGTTGCAAAAAAATAATTTCAATAAAATAAAGGCTATGCAATGAAAGGTTTAATAACTTTGTTTTTATCTGCACTTTTAATTTTAAGCTGTACAGAAAAACAAAATCAAAATCCGCAAAACGATTCTAAGGAAGTTACAATGCTTAAAGAAAAGATCGCAAAGTTCGTTCCGGTTGAAATAGAATATGATGAATCAATTTTAACCGACAGAGAAAATGTTGTTTTGGAAAAACTTTATTATGCCTCCAAAATAATTGATGAGATTTATCTTGAGCAGGTTTATTCGAAAAACGACGAGATAAAATCCGGACTAATGAAAAGCAAAGATGAGCTCTCAAAACTTCAGCTTGAACTTTTTAATATTATGTTCGGTCCATTTGACAGACTTGAAGATAATGCGCCGTTTATCGGAGGAAACAAAAGACCTTCCGGTGCAAATTTTTATCCTGAAGACATAACAAAAGATGAATTTGAAAAATGGATTAAGGATAACCCCGCTGATGAAAAATCTTTTACCAACGAGTTTACGATGATCAGACGTGTTGATGGTAAATTAACTGCAATTCCTTACAGTGAATATTTTAAAGATAAGCTTACCGAAGTATCAAAATATCTTAAAGAAGCTGCCGGATATGCAGATAATCCATCGCTAAAAAAATATTTGCTTTCAAGAGCAGATGCTTTTCTTAGCAATGATTATTACCAAAGTGATATGGACTGGATGGACCTGAAAGATCATAACATAGAAATTGTAATTGGTCCTTATGAAGTTTATGAAGACGAACTGTTTAACTACAAAGCCTCGTTTGAAAGTTTTGTAACAATTAAAGATCCTGTTGAAACAAAAAAGCTTGAAGTGTTTGCAAAGTATTTAAATGACATCGAAAAGAATCTGCCTATTGACGAAAAACATAAAAACTTTACACGCGGTTCTGAATCACCAATTGTAGTTGTTAATGAAGTGTTTACTGCAGGAGATACAAAAGCCGGAGTTCAAACACTCGCATTTAATCTTCCAAACGATGAAAGAGTAAGACAGGCAAAAGGTTCAAAGAAGGTGATGCTGAAAAATGTTCACGAAGCAAAGTTTGAAAAACTTTTGCAGCCGATTGCAGAAATTGTTCTTGAACCTGACCAGTTAAAATATGTTACCTTTAATGCTTTCTTTAATCATACTTTGATGCACGAGATGTCTCACGGTGTTGGGCCCGGCTTTATAAAACTTAATGGCAGAAATACCGAAGTTAAAAAAGAGCTTAAAGAAACTTATTCAACAATCGAGGAATGCAAAGCTGATATTCTCGGAATGTATAACAATATGTTTATGATTGAAAAAGGAGTTTATCCGAAAGAATCTGAAGACGAAATTATGGTAACTTTTCTTGCAGGCGCTTTTCGCAGTATGAGATTTGGAATAAGCGAAGCTCACGGAGGCGGCAATGCGATTATATACAATTATCTTTTAGAAAAAGGCGCTTATGTTTTTGATGAGAACACACAAAAAGTTAAAGTTGATTTTGAGAAAATTCATCCGGCGTTAAAAGAGCTTGCCAATCTTATTTTAACAATTCAGGCGGAAGGAAATTATCAGGGCGCGAAAGACCTTATTGCAAAGTATGCGGTTAATTCTTCTTCTATGGAAATACTTAGAAAAAAACTTGAGATGCTTCCGGTTGATATAAGACCATTTTTTGAGATTGAGGAAAAACTGAAATAAGATAAGAACAATAGCACACGGATCGAACAGATCATCAAAGCTTATTATGATGTTTATAATGCACTTGGATTTGGATTTCTTGAAAAGGTAAATGAAAATGTTTTAATGATTGAATTAAAAGCATCAGAAGGAATTATCAATGAGCACGAAGCACAGTTGTTAAATTATCTGAATGCTACGGAAATTGAAGTTGGTTTATTATTAAACTTCGGAAAGAAACCGCAATTCAAGAGACAGATATTTGAAAATAAATTTAAAAAATCTGTTTAAATCAGTTGGATCAGTGTGCCATCAAGGGATAGGTAAGATACGTTGCTGCGCGGACTTGTTCTTATTATGATATATTCAACGAAGTCTTAACAAATACTATTTCGGGATGAGATGCGGTTTTTTGTTTCTGTCTTTTCGATATGATAAAAACTATCAGAAGATAAAACGCTATCAGCACAATTGATAAAAGAGTTGATAATAACTCTTTATTACTTATAAACATTTGCATACCGATTAATAGTCCGCATAACAGAAGTATAAGCGGAATTCCATACAGCAGAAAAGATGCTGAAATTAATTTACTTCCTTTTATTGATACTCTTACTTTATCTCCCGGCTTTGCACCATAAGGATCAGCAGCAATAAGACTTCGTTCATTTGAATTGCCGGGCTTGCAGTAAAGTTTTGCAGTACACTCTTAACAATGGTCAGAACCCGAAATAATTATCGTTGCAAATCCGTTCCCTGATTCTTTTACAATTCCATCTTCGTATAGTTTTTCATTATACATTTTTTCGC
>JAVEUY010000160.1:0-6625 GCA_034005315.1 Ignavibacteriaceae bacterium
CGCTTTAATATCGTTATACAACTTAAGAGATACATACGGCGTGGAGCTTGATTATGTTGAGAATATATAGATAGTAAAAATAAATTATTTTGTGGAGGTGGCGGGAGTCGAACCCGCGTCCGAAATTAAGATCCAAAGAACTTCTACATACATAGTCTGTTTATTTTTGACTTTAAGCTGCCAAACAGACAAATATCACTTAAAGCCTGCCTGCTAAAAATTTCGCTTCATCTGCACAGGCAACAGAATCGGCTATTGTATCTAAACGGCGTTCAGTCTTATCCCGATACAAAAAGATAAGGTGAACGGCTGTTAACTATTAATTAAGCAGCTAAGGCGTAATTATTTTCGCCAGTTATTATTTTATCCCAATTCTTTAGCGTGTCTTCGGGGAACACGGTATGCAATTCTAAGTCTCTTTAATCCCGTCGAAACCAAAATTCACCCCCTTAATTAGTTAATAGCTTTTAATTGCTATCTTACAAAATTCAGGGAATCCATTTTGTATCTGGAATGTTTGAGTACTTATTCTCAAAACGTGAAAGAACAAAAAACAAATCCGATAATCTGTTCATAAATATAACAATATTATCACCTATTTCATCAGTACTTTTTAATGCCACAATTTCTCTTTCAGCTCTGCGGACAATGGTTCTGCATATATGCAATAATGCAGCGCCTTTTGAACCGCCAGGTAGTATGAATTTTTTTAATACTTCAAGCTGGGACTCATAAGTATCAATTAACTTTTCAATATGAGTAATAAAATCATCCGGTGTACGGGTTATTTTTAATTTTTTATTTTTTTCGGTTTGCGGAGTTGCAAGGTCCGAGCCAACTACAAAAAGTTTGGATTGCAAATCTGTTAAAACTGATTTTATTTCTTCACTACTAACTTCTGTAATTGCATAACCAATAAATGAATTCAACTCATCAATAGTACCGTAAGCTTTAAGCCGCTGCGAGTTTTTCGGAACTCTTTCGCCGCCAAATAAAGCTGTCTGACCTTTATCACCCGTCTTGGTATAAATTTTCATCGCTCACTGTTTCTGAGGAAGTTCGTTAATAATAACTTCGAATGATTTATTTTCATTCTTTGCAAAAACTTTTGTCCCCTGAACTGCAGCAGAATTTGTTATAAATCCTAATGCGATATTCTTTTTTAACTTTGGTGAAAATGCGATAGAAGTAATATTCCCTATCTCAATTTTTTCGTTATCATACAAAACAAATTTTTCGTTTTCTTCAACAGGATCAGGAAAACATAATCTTATAAGATTTTTCTGGTTTAAACCATTATTACTTAATCTTGTAATATATTCCTGTCCGATATAGCTGCCCTTTTTAGAATCAACTAAATCAATTAATTTAACTTCGTAAGGATTCATCATAGAATTAATTTCATTCGGTTCAGACGGAATACCATTCTCTATCTTATATGCATTATAAGAATCTTCGCCGATAAGATTGAAATCGAATGGTCCTTTATTTTCAACCAGATTATTAATTAACTTTTTACTGTTTTCATTTTCTGCAAGTATCCAGAATTTTGAAAAACCTCTTGAATCAGTCAGTCTTGCTAAAAAGAACAATATACCATCAGCATTTACAACTTTAAAAGTATTTTCAGAAACTGAGTTAATAGTATCACCGATAAACATTGTAAGAAATGATTCGGATTGAGGTCCAACCATTTCAAAGATATTAAATCTATGGCTTGCATCGCTTACTTTTACATCATTACCGATAATATATTTATTAATCCAGCTTAACACTTTAGGCTTGCTGAAACTGCTTGTTACAAGTAAAAGATAACTATCAAAGTTTAATACAGTTGAAACACCTATTATCAAACCTTTTTCAGAAGTAAAGATTGTCGATCTGATCTCTTCTTTGTTTAAGCTGCTCATAGAATTTGTTGATATCCTGTGCAGAAAATTCAGAGAATCAATTCCTTTAAGTTCTATAATACCAAATGTATTCATAAACTTTAAACCGACACCATTGTTTAAACTAAAAATTTCATTTTCAACAGTGCTGAAATTTTTAATAACTTCCATTTGGTCAGTAGTTTGTACTTTAGCTCCCAAAGATGAAAGAAAAGAAATCATATCATGATTTAAACTATTCATTTCGAACATTCACTCTCCATAACTCTATTTGATTTTGCGGATTAAGAAAACGAAAAAACTTCCTCTGCAAAGATACGGAATTTTTTAATAACGGCGAGTTTGTTTTTTGTTGCGGGTATTGATGTAAACAGTATCTTTTTCACTCCAGATAAATCCTACAGAATCTTTTGAATAGACTTTATCTGAAAGATTATAAAAGATATGCTCATAATAATCAGGATAGTTATCATTATTAATGTCAGCTAATGTACGCCTGAAACTCGTACCTGAATAAGTCATTAATAAATGAGAAAAATTCTTAATATTATTTATTAAAAAGTAATTATAATTTATATGACCAATCCCCTGTGCATAATGAAAATTATTTTCAATGTAATAAATATTTTTGTCTTTCCAGGTTTTAAGTTTTATACCATTGAATCCACCATGCGAAGGGATTGGTGCCTCCCAGACTTTATAAAGATTTTGATTACTGCATTCGAATAAGACCAGGTACAAAAAAGGCGTTCCAAGATCTGTACTATCCAGGTCTATAAAACTTTGCTCATATCCGATAATATTGGTTGGTTCAATCAGTCTTTCGCCCGGTCTTGAAGATGCTATTGCAGCAAAAACATATTTATTGCCGTCATTGTTTGTAAAATAAATTAATGCCGGCTTCGGGATATTGTAAGTAAGAGTTCTGTCAAAGTTTAAAAGGTAAGTGCCTGCAGGATAATTGTTAAGAATGAATTCAACAACAGAAATTGTATCGCAGGGGAATCTTTCTTTTGCTTTTTGTTTCATCACATCAAGATTATACCGCTGAATATCTGCATCCTTGCTCAGATCGTAAGCAGCTTGTTCCTGATAATTAATTTTTTCCTGTTTAGCTTGTTTGTGTTCACAGCTTAACAGGAGTAAAAGTATCAGAAGAATCAACGGATAAATTAACGATGATAGTTTAATATGTTTCAGCATCATAAAATATGATAACAATATCTATGCCCCTCTTTAAAAATAACAAGCCCTGAAAATCACTGTTAAAGTTGACTTCAGGGCTTTTAATTTATTTTATTTTTAGAATTATCTTAGAATAAAACAATCATCCGGCATATTCCTTAAAAAAATAAGCAGAACTTTTTATTCCAAGTTGAAAATGATTCAGATTAAAATGTTCATTTGGGGAATGCAGGTTCTCTGTATTTAATCCTAATCCCATTAGAACGGGAGATGCATTTAATATATTAGCAAAATCAACTACAATAGGAATTGATCCGCCTTCTCTCATAAAAACAGTTTTTTTACCAAATGCAAGCTGCATTGCTTTAGCACCTGCAATTGTAGCTTTATCATCCAATGGTGTGATAACAGGATAACCTCCGTGCAATGAAGTAACTTTAACTTTTACTTCTTTTGGAGCAATCTTCTTAACATACTTCTCAAAAAGTTTGGCAATTTTATTTGGATCCTGATGAGGAACTAATCTCATACTAATCTTTGCTGTTGCTTTTGATGGAATTACAGTTTTGGCACCCTGCCCTGTAAAGCCGCCCCAGATTCCATTACAATCCAAAGTAGGACGCGCCCAGATTCTTTCAAGCGTAGTATAACCTTTTTCACCGGTAAGATTTTTTAATCCGATTGCTTCTCCCCATTTTTTTTCTGAGAACTTTAATACTTTAAAATTTTCTCTTTCTTTTTTTGAAAGTTTTAACACATCGTCGTAAAAACCAGTGATTTTAATTTTACCATCTTTATCAATAAGCTGGGAAATCATTTTAGATAAAACATTAATCGGATTCGGAACTCCGCCGCCAAAAGTTCCTGAGTGTAAATCTCTTGAAGGTCCTGTAACTTCAACTTCCATATAACACAAACCGCGCAAACCATAAGTAATAGTAGGAACTCCGGGTGCAAAAAGTGCTGTGTCTGAAATTAAAACTGCATCACACTTTAACAGATCGGAATTTTCGTTAAGAAATTTTGAAAGATTTGTACTGCCAATCTCTTCTTCGCCTTCAATTAAGAACTTAATATTCAGCGGAAGACTGCCGTGTGTTTTGAAAAAAGCTTCAACACTTTTTACATGCATAAACACCTGCCCTTTATCATCTGTTGCACCTCTTGCAAAAATATTATCGCCTACAATCGTTGGTTCAAAAGGAGGTGATGTCCATAACTCAATAGGATCAACAGGCTGAACATCATAATGTCCGTAAACAAGTACAGTCGGTTTTCCCGGAGCACCAAGCCATTCGCCATAAACCAAAGGATGACCTTCTGTTTGGAAAACTTCCACCTTGTTTAAACCTGCTGACTGTAACTTATCAGCAACAAATTTTGCAGCAGTCTGCATATCATTATTATTTTCAGGCATCGTACTGATACTTGGAATTTTTAGAAAATCTTTAAGCTCATCTACATATCTTTCACGATTATTTTCAATGTATTCCATTACTTCTTTCAATTAATTATCTCCTCTCTTATAAGATATTAAATGTTCAAAAATTATTTGTAAATTGTTTTTAGAATTAAAACCTGATACCAAATCTGTTAATGTCTGTACCATATTGTAAAACAAATATTTTTTATACTTGCTGCATTATCATCTTTTTAAATGATTATTCTCTCGATGTTATATAAGATTTATTTATATAAAAATGAGTATGATATCTACAAATTGAAAACTTACATTGATAAAATAATCAATTGAGAACAATTATTACAGGATAATTGCTGTCTTGTTAAACTTTTTTTGCTTAAGTATCTTTGATTAATGATTTTATACAGATACATACTAAAAGCACATTTTTTACCTTTTATCTTTTCGCTGGTAACACTTATATGCATTTTCCTTCTGCAATTTCTTATGAGGTTTGCAGACCGTCTTGTTGGTAAAGGATTAGATAGCTGGGTTATTGTAAAACTTATCGTTTACAATTTATCATGGATGGTTGTATTAGTTGTTCCGATGGCTTCACTTGTTGCAACCTTAATGGCTTTTGGAAGTTTGAGTCAGAATAATGAAATAACAATAATGAAATCATCCGGTGTCAGTCTTTACAAGATGATGATTTCACCGCTGCTTGCAAGTGTTGTTGTTGCAGTTCTTCTCTTTCAGTTTAATAATGAAGTATTACCTGATGCTAATCATCAGGCAAAAATTTTAATGAGCGATATCTCCCGCACAAAACCTACTTTATCATTAGAGCCCGGTTTTTTCTCTCAGGAAGTTGATAATTATGCAATACTTGTAAGATCAATTAACCAAACTACCAACTGGCTTTATCATATAACTATATATGATCACTCAAACGGTGCAAAGATAAATGTTGTTACTGCTGACAGCGGAAAAATATTTTTCTCCAAAGATCTTTCTAAACTGATAATGGATCTATATCATGGCGAAATTCACGAATCAGATGTTCAGAATACTACTTTATACAGAGTACTTGAATTTGAAAAACATATGATAACAATGAACGGAGATCAGTTTTCGCTGCAGCAGTCAGGTCCTGCTTCCAGGGGTGAAAGAGAATTAAGTGTTTCGGATATGCAGTATATAACAGACAGCTTAAAAATTATTTTAGCAAATAATTATAATTCTTTTATTAAAGATTCCGGAAAACTTTTTTTTACAGATACTTCAAAATCTACTGTAAGCACTATCGAAAATACAATCGGCAAAAACAAAGAGCTTACGTTATACCGCTCAATTGAAAAAGTTAGAACTAACAAAAATATTATGCTCTCCGGTTTTAACAGATTAGAATGGACTCAAAGAGAAATTGAAAAATATGAGGTGGAGATATATAAAAAATATGCACTACCTGCTGCTTGTATTATTTTTGTTTTAATTGGTGCTCCACTCGGTGTAATGGTCAGAAAGGGCGGTTTTGGAGTTGCTGCTGGAATTAGTCTCTTTTTCTTTCTTATTTATTGGTCATTTTTAATTGGCGGCGAAAAACTTTCTGAGCGCGGTTTCTTTTCTCCGTTTATCGGAATGTGGGCTGCAAATATTTTACTTGGTATAACAGGAATTATACTTACAATTGTAACAAACAAGGAAACTAAAACTCTTACTTTTGCGTTCCTGAAAAAATTTATACCAAAGCGTTTCAGGCAAGAAGAAAATTCAACTGCGAATGAAAATATTAGATAAATATCTGATTAAACAATTTATTCAAACGATTGCTTTCGGTTTGCTGGGATTTACTATAATCTTTATTGTTATCGATGTAATGGAAAATCTTGATGATTTTATTGATCAAAAAGTTTCTGCATTAATTGCTCTGCATTATTATATTGTTTTTGCACCGGAAATAATAAGACTAATGACACCGGTAGCAGTTCTGTTTGCTGCACTGTTTACGGTTGGTAAAGCTGCCAACCTTAGTGAACTTACAGCTATTAAAGCCAGCGGAATGAGTTTGTTCAGATTTATGCTGCCTTTTTTAATTACTACTTTTTTTATCTGTTTGTTTTCAATTTATTTCAGTGGTTATGTTGTT
>JAVEUY010000161.1:0-6527 GCA_034005315.1 Ignavibacteriaceae bacterium
ATATCGGGAGTTGCAGTCAGTTTTCATTGCAAGAGCTTTGTTTGTTCCTTTAATATAAATAACTGCAGCATCACAGCCCGGTCCAACAATTGTATTTGTTCTTACCATTGAATCGTACTGCTGATAAACCCATTGCTTCGAAACAATATTTGGAGAGGAAAAAACTTTTAAAAATGTTTCTTTAATATCTTTTGGTTCTGGTAAAGTATCCCGATCAAATTTTCTGATTTCTTTTAAATACTCAGGTTCTTTTTGTTCACGAATATAAACCGGAGCACCGCCGCCAAGCACTAATTCAAACGCCGGCAGTGTTGCTTTTCGTTCATCTTCATAATCAATATGAAGTAAGCCGTCATTTGTAACTTCACCGATTATTTCACAATGCAGATCCCATTTTTCAAAAACTTCCTTAACACGAGTTTCATAACCTTTTTTAACGCAACATAACATCCTTTCCTGGCTTTCACTCAGCATTATTTCATAAGCAGTCATTCCATCTTCGCGCAAAGGAACTTTATCAAGATTAATCTTCATACCCGAATTTCCTTTTGCACTCATCTCGCTTGTTGAGCACGAAATTCCTGCAGCACCCATATCCTGAATTCCAATCAGCCAATCGTTTTTTATTATTTCCAATGTAGCTTCGAGTAAAAGTTTTTCTGTAAAAGGATCTCCCACCTGAACCGAAGGTCGTTTAGCTTCAGATTTTTCAGAAATTTCTTCAGATGCAAAAGTGGCACCATGTATTCCATCTCTGCCGGTTGATGATCCAACAATCATAACAGGATTACCAACTCCTTTTGCAACTGCAGATGCAACATGTTTTTTATTTACAATTCCAACCGCCATAGCATTAACAAGCGGATTGCCTTGATATGATTCATCAAAATACACATCGCCTGCAACTGTTGGAACTCCGAAGCTGTTTCCGTAATCACCAATTCCGCGTACAACACCATCGAATAAAAATCTTGTACGTGCATCTTTTAATGAACCGAATCGAAGTGAGTTTAATGAAGCAATTGGACGTGCGCCCATTGTAAATATATCGCGCATAATTCCCCCAACACCAGTTGCAGCACCCTGATAAGGCTCAACTGCTGAAGGATGATTATGACTTTCAATTTTAAAAGCAACTGCAAGATCATCGCCGATATCTATAAGTCCAGCATTTTCTTCACCAGCTTCAACAAGTAATCTTCCGCCGCTTCTTGGTAAAGTTTTTAATTGCGCAATGGAATTTTTATAACTGCAATGTTCACTCCACATCACAGAAAAAATACCAAGCTCTGTAAAGGTTGGTGTTCTGCCAAGAATTTTTAATATCTTTTCCCATTCCTCTTTAATTAAACCGTGTTCTTTTGCAAGTTTAAATGTTACTTCTGGCTCTTTCATCAGGCTTTTATCCGGATTTAAAATAGTTTAAATATTCTGTCAGGAAATATACGGAAAGCTGTATAATAATTTTGGGAATAACTATTTTATGTCAGACAGTTTCTTACAAAACAGAAAACTATCACACAGACCTGAAGTCTGATCTTTTTTTATTTCATCTGAAAAAGTTTTTTTCTGCCATAAAACTTGCAGGAGCAGTCTATTAAGTCTGTTACTTTTTTCTAACTTCCTTTAACACCCCGAACCATTTTCTCAATATCATCCCATTGCTTGCTGTTAATTGATTGCAGCAGATTAAACTGTCCGGCGCCGTTAAGCCATTCGCCGCCGTCAATTGTGATTACTTCACCGTTAATAAAAGAAGAAAAATCTGAGAGCAGGTAAGCAGCTAAGTTAGCAAGTTCCTGATGATTGCCAACACGTTGGAGCGGAACTTTTTTACTGAGATCAAATTGATTTTGCAACTCACCCGGCAGTAGTCTTTCCCAGGCGCCTTTCGTTGGAAACAATCCGGGAGCAATAGCATTAAAACGAATTCCATATTTAGCCCATTCCACTGCAAGTGAACGAGTGATAGCTAATACACCTGCTTTAGCAGCAGCAGATGGAACGACATAAGCAGAACCAGTCCAGGCATAAGTTGTTACAATATTTAAAACTGCAGCTTTATATTTATTTTCTATCCAGTGCTTACCGAATGCAAGCGTGCAGTTATATGTACCTTTAAGTACAATATTTATAATTGCATCAAATGCTCTGTTTGATAAACGCTCAGTTGGACTGATAAAATTTCCGGCAGCATTATTTACTAGTGCATCTACCCTGCTAAATTTTTCTATAGAAGATTTTAACAACAATTCAACTTGTTTGTAATCAGCAACATCACAAGTAAAAGGAAAAACCTCATTATTAGTTTGTGATGAAATTTCTTCGGCAGTTTTTTTAAGAACATCTGTCTTACGACTGGAAATTATAACTTTTGCACCAAGTTCTGAAAAGTATTTGCACATTGCTTTCCCCAAGCCGGTACCGCCTCCGGTAATTAAAATAACTTTGTCTTTCAGCGCATCTTCTTTAAGCATTGAATCCTTGTAGTTGTTTTTTGTCATTGTTATCTCAGTTATTATTTATTTTTGTTAAAGCAAATCTGTATAGTTAAACCAATATCAATCAAACTTTTGTAAAAGATATTTCATCAGAGAGATGAACAATTACAGTTCTATTTATAAGTTCGATAGATATTGCTAATTGAGTTCTGTTATCTGCATTTATAATTATTCCGGTTATACCTTTCAGCGGACCATTTGTGATTTGTATTTTATCACCATGTACCAAACCTTCAAATACTTCAGGTTCTGTATTTCTTTGAAGCATCATTTTTATGCTTTCAATTTGCCAAACCGGAACAACAGCCGGCTTACGCCCGTTAGTTAAACATCGTACGACTAATTTATCTTCTAACGAAAGCAGCCTTTCTTTTTCATCAGCATAAATAAAAATATAACTTGTAAAAAGCGGAGAAGTAATTACTTTCTTTCTGTCACTCCATTGTTTAATTATTTTTTTTACAGGTAAAAAGACTTCTAGTTCCCTCATTCTCAATGATCGCTCAACTTTAAACTCAGCACGCGGATGCGTATAAAGTACATACCAGTTTTTATTTACTTTTGTCTCATTCATATTTATTTCGAAACCAAACAGAAATAATTTCTTTAAATAAGTTTTAATAAAAAAATAATTGAATTCGAAAGAGAATATAATTAAAAAAGTTATTTTTCATCTTACGTATAACTAAGCAACTATTTTCTATACTCAGTTTTTGCAAAAAGTTTTTAATCCATTAAATATTTAAAATAAAAAACCCTGACAAGTTATTATCAGGGTTTATAAAGATAAGTGATAACTTTCAGGAGATTATTTCATCATCAGCATTTTTTTAGTTTCAATAAATTGTTTGCCTCCGGCAGTGTTAGCTTCAATCATATATAAATAAACACCCGAAGCCAATTGTTTTCCGTCAAATTCTATTTCGTGATAACCGGCATCAAAAGTTTTGTTATCTAATATCTCATTAACCAACTGACCAAGAAGATTAAATATCTTTAAAGAAACATTACTTTGTTTGGGCAATGCAAATCTTATCATTGTAGTTGGATTAAACGGATTAGGATAATTCTGCGATAAACTAAATTCAGTTGGCATCATTCCGGTTTGTTTTTGTAATATGTATTCATTAGTACCTATCAAAACACTGAAATTTTTTGCTCCAATACCTTTTTGAACTTTAAATGCTGAGGAAGATTTAAGATCATAGAATTTGGTTAAACTTTTGTCCAGCAGATAAACTTCCTGATCAGCAAAGTTTCCTATTCCGTTTATATTCATATCTACTGATTGATCTGATAAATTTTTAACAATAAACTCAAACTCCTGTCCTCCGTCAATAATTGGTCTGTAATCTTTTTGCAGAAATTTATAATTAGTCTCAAGTTTATTATTAACCAGGTTTATACTTACATCACAGAATTGTGAAGGCGGTGCAAAAATATCCATCATATCAACACCCTCGTTAGCACCATCAGAAATTCCTACATTTATAGATGCTTTTACTTCTGAATCAGATACAAGAGTTATCTCCAGATCATTGCTGCTAAATTCATTTTGCTTAGGTAAAACAGATGTTGTAGTATAAGGTATCTTAAGAAAGGGCAAATTTGTACTATTAAAGAAATAATATCCATTATAAGGTTCTAATTTGTCAGGATTTGTATAACTTCCATTCTGAAAGAAATGAATTGGCTGAGTAATACTATTTCCATTTTGTACAGCAAGCCAGGAGATATTTTTATTAAACGGATTTGATATCAGATTCCATTCACTATGAATCGGAATAGGATAGGTATTATCATCTCCAACTATGACAGTATTAACGCTTTTATTTACATTGATAGTGTTTTTGCTTATCACCCAAAAAGCTTTTCCCGAAGTGACATTAAAAACAGCACTGCCATCATACTCAGTATAAGCACCAGTACCCGGATCCCAGAAAGCACGCCAGTCTCCGTTAGCTCCTGGTGTACCACTCAAAATATCAGTAATCGGAAAATTATTTGCACCCGGTAATCCAATTATTTTGTAACTTGATGTTTGAGTAGCATCTGCAAACGTATAACTTGTATTAAGCATTATTGTAGCAGGATAATGTCCGGGGGTAAAAGTAAAAATATTTTTAGCATTATTTACCCAGGAACTTCCGTCCCAATTCTGACTTATCCTTTCTGTGTTATTGTCATTTGAGTCAAATGTATAATTACTTCTTTGACTATCCTTCCAGGTTGAAACATCCCAGGATTGAATTAATATTCCTGCAATCTTAAAACTTGAACTGTAAGTTACATCATATTTAATTTGATTGACCCATGCATTACTAACCCAGTTTTGACTTATCAATCCTGTTATATCATGATGTGTGTTAAAAGTGTACAATATCTTACTAGCATTTTTCCAAACGGATGTATCCCATGTTTGATATAAATATTCTGTTTGGTCATTACTTGAATTATAGGTATATGTATATCTACTACTATTAACCCAGGCAGAACCAGACCAAGATGCATATATTCGTTCTGTAACTTTATTATTTGTATTATAAGCCATCGAAACTCTGGAATAATCATCCCAGGTTGTACCATTCCAGATTTGATACAACTCTTCAGTTGAATTCCTGTTGGAATCATAGGTATATAAATTTTGTCCGCTATTAGTCCAGGTAGTTCCATTCCATGACTGATACACAATTTTGGTTGTATTATTATAAGAGTTATATGTATAAACATTTCTGCTGCTATTTGTCCAGGCAGAGCCACTCCAGTTTTGTAAAACTTGCTCTGTCATATAATTATTTGGATCATACGTGTACGTATATTTGTAATTATTAACCCAGCTACTTCCATTCCATGACTGATAAATGTATTCGGTCTGATTGTCCTTCGAATCAAACAGATAAGAATCTCTGCTACCATTATTCCAGGTAGTACCACTCCAGTTTTGATAAGTTTGCTGAACTTGATTATCCCTGTTATCGTAAGAATATAAATATCTGTAACTATTAGCCCAGGCGACACCATCCCAGTATTGATAAGTTGCATCAGTTTGCAAAAATTTCTTTTCAACCATCGGCTTATTTAATGAGTTATTATTAAGCGAATATAAAAATTCTAAAGCATCCTGCTGATTTATTTTAGTGTTAAAAGAATTTGTTTGCTGATCTGCATTATAATCTGCAAGAGTCTGCTTTAGTATTTCAACGAATTTCTCCAGAGCGTTATCGCCGCTATCCTGAGAAAAACTTTTTTCCTGTGATAATATCTGTGCGGAGAAAAACACAAGTATTATTATAAGTTTAGTAATATATTTCATTTTCAATCTCTTCTTAAAATTTAAAATCAGTTTATTTTATTAATGAATTACTTAAATATTTAATATTAATCACGGGCTTGTAGGTCTGGTAGGCGGATCAGCTAATATTGTTGCAGGTGGCGTTGACTCATCTGTTTTACTGCCTAAAGTAAGAACTGCTACAACTGCCGCTGCTACAACACCTCCTCCTATAGCTATCCAGGTCCATGGAAATGAAGATGCTTTCTGAACAACAAATTTTTCTGATTCTGAAGTTTTGCCGCCCATTATTGGACTGTAAACAGTAACATCATATTCACCGGTTTTTGCCAGATCACTTGTAAGCACATCAGCAGTAAGTTCTGTAGAGCTAACGTATGTAGTTGATTTAGACACTCCATTAAATTTTACTACAGAGCCATACACAAAATTAGAACCGGTAACTTTTAACTTCATTCCTTTCTCACCCTGATCAACACTATTGGGAGATACACCTGAAATTTTAGGATTTAAAGTCAAAGCCATATTGTCGATAATCTTTTGCAGTGACGGCGGATCTTTTACAGGGTCAACTTTATAATTAGGAACCATTATTAAAAGATTCTTTACAGCATCGTTTGCTTCTTTTTCCAACTGAATTGCAATATAAACCAAACCTAAAATCCTGTAAGCTATTCCTTTTTCAAGTTCTCCTACATTTTCTTTCTTTAAACATTGTTCAATAAATGCTATTG
>JAVEUY010000162.1:0-6512 GCA_034005315.1 Ignavibacteriaceae bacterium
TAAATCCGTGTTTTATCTTTCCATTTATTCCAAGATTTTTTGACCCAAAAAGTGTTGTCTCTTCACAAGTTGTAAATGCAACTGTAAAATCTTTAACAGGAATTTTTTCCAGCGCTATCTTTTCTAAAGTAAAAAGTAATGCAGCAACACCGGCACGATTATCTACACCGAGTACAGTATCACCTGAAGATGTGATTTTTTCTTTGTGAATAATTGGTTTTACATCTTTAGTTGGTCTGGCAGTATCCATGTGGGATAATAATACAAAGCTGCCGCCTGTTCCGATCTTACAAATAAGATTCCCGGTATTACTATTAGTCTGATGTTTTGAATCATCTTCACTTATCTGGTAACCAAGTTTAACAAGAAAGGATTTAATAAAATCAGCAATGGGTTTTTCGTTGCCTGAGAGCGCATTTATTTTGGCAACTTCTAAGAAAAGATTAATTAGTCTTTGTTCATTCATCTGTAACTCATATTACAAAATTAAAAGTTTGTGTAATGACGGTTACAGGTTACTAAATATTTCTACTTAAGTCAAGATGCTTTCAAAAAAAACTACTGATCATCTTCACTATAAATTTCAAGTTCTCCCTTTTTGATATAACCATCTTTTATAAGGGAATCGCCGGACTTAAACAGAAGAATACTCACTTCATTAGTCTGGAAATAACCTGTTGATTCTATTTTAACTCCATTAACCTCCTTACTAACCTTCACTTTTGAAATTAATTTATCATCATTGATAATTAGTTTATCAATTTTACCTTTCTTACCCTGCAGGTTAGATAAAGCCCAATAAATACCTTTTTTTGCATTAACCAAAGCAGTTTCAATATCAGATTCAATTTTTGTCTGGGACTGAGTTAAAATAGTAAGATTTAAAAACAATAAGGGAAATAAAATAAGCCTCATAACACCCTCGCTTTTTTATTGATGTGCAAATTTTATAACTAGTTTGCTAATAGGCAACAATTCCACTGAATATTTTTTATCACTTGACATCTCAAAATCAAAATTATATATTGGAAACTATAAAAACGTTAATAGTTTCCTAAGAGGATTTAAATGCAAGATAAAATTATTGAACAAATTGAGGGTAAATTTTTTAATGATGGTTTTTATAAGACCACTATGGATGAAGTGGCTGCCGAGCTTGGAATGAGTAAAAAAACTATCTATAAATTCTTTCCATCAAAAGACGATTTGCTTTATGCAATTATCAGTCATTTTATGAACGGAATGAAAAACAAAATCCTGCCTAAATTAAACAGCAATAAGAATGCAATAGAAAAACTTGGCGATCTGTTAAATATACTCGCTTCTGCTACACAAAAAATCTCACCCAAAAGAATAGAGGAACTAAAAAAATATTACCCTGAATTATGGACTGAAATTGATAAGTTCAGAACTAAAGTGATGTTTGAAAATATGACTAAAGTAATAGATCAGGGAAAATCAGAAGGACTCTTTCTTGACTATCCTACTGTAATTATTATGAATGTTCTTGTCGGTGCGCTCAGGTATGTTGTTAATCCGGAGTTTACAGTAAATAATAGTTTTTCAATTTCGGAAGCCGGGCAATACACACTTAGAATAGTAATTGGCGGCATACTTACTGAAAAGGGTAAAAAACAATTTGATAAAATTTTTAACAAGGAAATCAAATGAAAAAATTAAGTTTTGTTCTGTCTGCATTTCTTACAGTCATTTTGATAAGCTGCAGTAATAATAATGAACTTAAATCAATTGAAGCTTCAGGCACAATTGAATCAATAAACGTAATTGTCAGTTCTAAAACTTCCGGAAATATTCTATCTATGAATTTTTCTGAGGGTGATAAAGTTAGTGAGGGTGATACTGTTCTTATTATTGATCACGAACAGCTTGATCTTCAGCTTCTTCAGGCAGTTGCAGGAAAAGATGCTGCAGAGGCTCAGTTAAATCTTATGCTTAAAGGTGCGAGACAGGAAGATATTATTCAGGCTGAACAAAATCTTAATCAGGCAAAAATAAATTTTGAAACTGCTGAACGGGATAAAATCCGTATGCAGAATTTATACGAGTCCCGTTCAATCACTCAAAAGCAGCTTGAGGATGCAATCGCAAGATTTGAATTAGTTAGTGCACAATACAAAGCCTCGCAGGAAAATTACAGTAAAGTAAAAAAATTTTTCAGACCGGAAGAGATTGAACAGTCAAGAGCAAATCTGAATAAAGCAATAGCCGGTGTAGAACTTTTAAAAAAGAATATTCACGATTCTTATGTCACTTCACCGATAAATGGTTTTTTAGTTAAAACATTTATTGAACGCGGTGAAACTGTTACGCCTATGTCTTCCTTATTTAAAGTATCAGATCTTGATGTTGTTGAACTTGTAATCTATGTATCAACTGAAGAGCTTGCTTATGTTAAACCCGGACAAAATGCTGAAGTAAAGATAGATGCCTTCAAGGATAAAGTTTATAATGGGAAAGTAACTTACATTTCTCCCGAAGCTGAGTTCACTCCAAAAAATATTCAAACTAAAGACGAAAGAACGAAGCTTGTTTTTGCTGTAAAGATAAAAATCACAAATGATAATTATGATTTAAAACCTGGTATGCCAGCGGATGCTACAATTAAATTACAAAATTGAAAGATTGTAAAATTTCAAGATTATTGTTGTTTCTGATTCGGATTAACATTTATAAAAAATAGGCGGAGTTGGTTATGAAAGTAAAAACATTTGAAGATTTGCAGGTGTGGAAAGATGCAAGAGAATTTGTTAAATCAATTTATGAACTAACTTCTCAGGAAATTTTTAATAAAGATTTTGGTTTGAAAAATCAGATACAAAGAGCAGCAGTTTCAATAATGAATAATATTTCTGAAGGCTTCGGATTAATATGAACAACGTAATCAAAATAGAAAATCTAAAAAGAAGTTACGGCGATGTTGCTGCTGTAAACGGTGTTTCCTATTCTGTAGCTAAAGGTGAAATGTTCGGACTTGTGGGACCTGATGGTGCAGGAAAAACAACAACTATCAGAATGCTGACTGCTTTATTAAATCCTGATTCCGGAAACGCTGAGGTTCTTGGTTATGATATAAAATCACAAAAAAATAAAATTAAAAATGAGATTGGATATCTGTCGCAAAAGTTTTCTTTGTATGGAGATCTTATTATTGATGAAAACATTGAATTCTTTGCTGATATTCATAATGTTAAAAACTTCAAAGCAAGAAGAAACGAATTACTTGAGTTTACAAGATTAACTCAATTCAGAGATCGTCTCGCTGATAAACTTTCAGGCGGGATGAAACAAAAACTTGCACTTGCATGCACATTGATTCATAAGCCAAAAATAATTTTTCTTGATGAACCTACAACAGGAGTTGACCCAGTTTCAAGACGGGATTTCTGGAAGATACTCTCAAATCTATTGAGAGAAGAAATCACAATCTTTATGACAACTCCCTACCTTGATGAAGCGGAAAGATGCAACAGAATTGCTTTGATGAACAACGGGAAAATAATTAGCTGGGATACTCCAAAGAATGTAAAGTCATCACTCAAAGAACAGATAGTTGAGATCGTCTGCGCTCCAAGTCGTGAAGCATACAATTTAATAAAAGAAAAAAGCGATTATGAAGTTCAGATGTTTGGTGACAGACTGAACGTAGCTCTGCAAAGCTACGATAATCAGTATAAACTTCTTAAAAAACTTCTTAGTGAAAATAATGTCCAGATATATGATCATCGTGTAATTCCGCCTTCACTTGAAAATGTTTTTATCCGTCTTATCAGTAAAGCATCATAAAAGGAATTGAAAATGAAAAAAATAATTTTATTAAGTATAATGATGATATCAGTTCTTAACTCACAATCTCAGAAATTAACTCTGCATGAAAGTGTTGAACTCGGACTTAAGAACAGTAAAGATTTGAAGATATCTCAATCAAAATTAAAAAGCTCTGATGCTAAAGTATCTGAAGTTAGTTCGATGTTCCTTCCGCAGTTAAAATTTATCGCAAACTATACAAGACTAAGTGATAATGTTCCGCCGTTTGAAGTATTAACTCCGTTTTCAGCGGTGCCAATAAAAATATCTGAACCGGTATTGAATAATTATAATTTAAGGCTGACACTTCAACAGCCTTTATTTACGGGACTAAAACTAATGTCATCTAAAAAAGCAGCAGAGTATAATTTTAATGCATCTGAATTAGATTTTTCAAGAGAGATGAATGAAACAGCAATGAACATTCACATATCATTCTGGAATTACTACAGAGCAATTGAAGTAAAAAATATTTTAGAGAAAAGCCTTGATCAGATGCAGGTTCATCTTAACGATACAAAAAACTTTCTTGAGAATGGACTTGTAACTCAGAATGATTACCTGAAACTGCAGGTGCAGTATTCAAACACTAAACTAAATTTAATAGAAGCTGAAAATAACTTTGAAGTTGCACGCGCAGTATTTAATAAATCAATCGGGCTTCCTCTTGAATCAAAAACTGAAATTATTATAAACGGATTGGAAGTTCAAAGTTCTGATTATAATCTTAATGAATTGATCAGCGAAGCGAAAAATAATCGTGATGAGATTGAGTCTCTATCCTACAAATTAAAAGCTGCCGAAGAAAATATTGTTTCAGCACAATCAGGTTGGTTTCCAAGCCTTTATTTAACAGGCAATTATTATTACAATAATCCGAATTCAAGATTTCAGCCGCCTGCTGATAAATGGAATGATACCTGGGATGTTGGTGTAACTTTAAGCTGGGATGTTTGGGATTGGGGAATGACTTCATCAAAAACTACTCAGGCTGAAGAACTTTCTGTTCAAACTCAGGCATCGCTTGAGAAATTGAATGACAATATCGAAGTTGAGGTTTATCAGAGTTATCTGAATTTAATTAAATCAAAAGAAAAAGTAGATGTAAGTAAACTAAGTCTTGAACAAGCATCAGAAAATTACCGCATTACATCAGAAAAGTATAAAGAGCAATTAGCAACAAGCACCGATCTGATTGATGCCGAAGTATCTGAGCTTCAGGCAGAAACTAACCTTACTTCATCATTGATTGAATATAATCTTGCAAAAGTAAGGCTTGAGAAGTCAGTTGGAAGGAAGATTTATTAAGAAGTCAGGAGACAGAAGTCAGGAGTTAGAAGAATTTTTATAAAAGAAAATCAAAAAATACATTAAATAAAAAGGAGTAATTCATGAAATCTAAATCCTTCAAAGAACTTATTGTATGGCAGAAAGCTCATCAGTTTGTGCTTGCTGTTTATAAAATGACTAAGCTATTTCCAAAGGAAGAATTATTCTGACTTACATCACAATTCAGAAGAGCTGCTGTTTCTATTCCTGCAAATATTGCAGAAGGATATAGAAAAAGAGGCAAAGCTGATAAAGTAAGATTTTTAAATGTATCTGAAGGCTCACTCGAAGAATGTAAATATTATTTAATGCTCGCTAAGGATTTAGGATACTCAAAAACAAATGAAGAAAATGAATTAGCAGAAGAAGTTAGCAAATTGCTGAATGCATATTCAAATAAAATTCTGTCTTCTGACTCCTGACTTCTGTCTCCTTAAGGAATTTATGAACACCATCGAAGTAAATAATTTAACAAAAAAATTTGGCAGCTTTACTGCTGTTGATAATGTATCGTTTAATGTTGAGCAGGGAGAAATTTTCGGATTTCTCGGTGCTAATGGTGCAGGTAAATCAACAACAATAAGAATGCTGATTGGAATTCTTGAGCCAACATTGGGTGATGCTGTCGTTGGCGGTTACAGCATTATGAAAGAACCGGACAAAGTAAAAACTCAGATCGGATATATGTCTCAAAAGTTTTCTTTATACAATGATCTTACAGTTGAAGAAAATATCAGATTCTTTGCCGGAGTATATGGATTAACCGGAAAGAAATACCGCGAACGGAAAAACTGGGTTTTAAAAGCTGCTGATCTTGAAGGTAAAGAAAAACTATTAACTGGCTCGCTTCCGGGCGGAATCAAACAAAGACTTGCACTTGGAACAGCAGTTATCCACGAACCCAAAATAGTTTTTCTCGATGAACCAACCAGCGGAGTCGATCCTGTATCAAGAAGAAATTTCTGGGATTTAATTCACGAGTTATCCGCCATCGGAACCACAGTGCTCGTTACTACTCATTATCTTGATGAAGCTGAATTTTGTAATGACATAATTCTTATTAACGCAGGAAGATTGATTGCTCACGGAAATCCGAAAGCACTGAAAACCAATTACATCAAAAACACAATTCTTGAAATTGAATCGGACAGAGTTGTTGATAGTATGGAGATACTCGAAAAAGAAGATTGGGTTGGCGAGATATCTATTTTCGGAAACTACATCCACATTATACTTAATGATAATTCAAAAGGAGAAACTGACATCAGAGATATTCTAACAAACAGAAACTCAATAGTAGTGCATAGAATTGATAAAATAGTTCCAACATTAGAAGATGTGTTCATTAGATCGGAAGA
>JAVEUY010000163.1:0-6484 GCA_034005315.1 Ignavibacteriaceae bacterium
ATTATTAATAATTACTGGGGTGTTGTTGGCCCATCACCAGAAAGATTTGGCTCACTGATGCCGGTATATGAACCAACTGCAAATTATTGCGATATTTCTGTGCCTGATGTATTGTGTGATGATTTATTTATATCTACTACAGACGGACAGATCGTTGATACAATTGGTGCAAGAGAGCGTGAATCATCAGGGATAAGTGCACTTGAAGAAAACTATGCAATTGCAGATAAACTGTTTTATGGTGGTGAGATAGAAGCATCAAAGACATATTATCTTACAATAATTCAGGGGAATTATACTAATTCAGAAAAGCTGTATGCTTATAACAAACTTTATGAAATTGGTGAATTACTGAAAGAGGAAGAAACTTACTTTACAAATTTACAAAATGCTTATACATCAATTCTGGAAATTGAAACCGATACATTGCTGTTAAAAGCTTTAACTCAAAAATCAATATTGTGCGACGTAAGCAAAGGGGAATATATTACAGCAATAAATAAGTTTGATAATATCATTCAGCAAAATCCAAACAGTGAGGCAGCAGTTTATGCAGAGATTGATATTCTTACCACGGCATTGAATCTTGATACAACAAATACTCAGCTCGGTAAAATAAGCGGAGGTAAATATCTTGTAAAAGGCACATCTGATTATTTATCAAGATTAAATGAAATCCTTCAATCAAGGTTTGGTGTAAACTCAGGTGAAGGTGAGAAAATAATTCCAGATGAATATTCCCTTGAACAGAACTATCCAAATCCGTTCAATCCAACAACAACAATCAGGTATGATTTACCAAAAGACGGCTTAGTTCAGTTAGAAGTTTTTGATATAATTGGAAGGAAGATAACTACGCTTGTAAACACACATCAGTCTGCTGGCAGATACGAAGTAAACTTTAATGCAAGCTCATTAGCAAGCGGTGTTTACATTTACAAAATACAGGCTGGCAGTTTTATTAGTTCTAAAAAAATGATACTCCTAAAGTAAGCCGTGTAGTGGTAGAAGAAGGGAGTTAGTTTCTTAAAACAAAAAAGGTGCGATCACTCGTGCCTTTTTAATTGTTGCTAACCAATACTATTTTTTAAACACAATTGGTATAGTTACCTGAACTTTAACATTTTTACCGCGCTGTTTACCAGGAACAAATTTGCTGTCCTTTACTGCATTCATTGCTTCTTCATCGCAACCGGCACCAATGCCCTTTAAAGTCTTAACAGAAACTACGTCACCTTTTTCATCAACAAGCGCCTGTATAAGAACTTTACCTTCAACACCAACCCGTTTAGCAATATCAGGATATTTTATTCTGCTCTGCAACTGTGCAAGTCCGCCAATTAACTCAGGCATTTCCTCAACAGCAACAAAAAATGATGGTTCTTCATCTCCGGGTGCTTTTTTAGTTGGAGGAATTATAGTTTCAGTTTTTGCAGCAGCAATTTGTTTGGTTTCTTTCTTTTCTTCTATCAATGGATTATTGTTTTCATTCAAAGCGAAGTATGTGCTTTCTTCTTTATTAATGCTCTCAGGTAAAGGCGGTAAATTTACCTTTGGTTCGTTTTTAACAATTTGTTCTACTTCTTCAGTTTTCACCGGAACAATTTCTTCAGGTGTTGTTGATTGCACATCCTCTTCAGGTATTACTTCATTTATAGGTTCTGTCTTTTGTTTGTTTTCTACCGGCTTAGTGGATTCTGTTATCTTATTCTCAGTATTCAACTGTAGTTGAGCATATACAAATATTCCTGATGCAATTAAGATTACAAACAACGCTGTTGAAATTATAACGTTTCTTTTTAATTTTTTCTTAAGACGTAAAACCTCTTTGTTATTATTACTCATAACTGGTTTTAAATCAGGCTCATAGTCTTTTTCGTTAACATGTGCTCTTGATTTTTCTACCGGCACTGTTGTTTTAATATCATCTTCTTTGCTGTCCTTTTGAATTAATGGTTTTTCTGATTCTATGCTGCCGGTTTTTGTGGTTTCATTCAACTGGTTTTCATTATCTTCAAATCGGGTTTCCCTGATTTTTAATGATGTCTTTTCAATCTGAAGTTTTGTATTAGCAGACTCCTGAGACGGTTTAATATCCGGTGTTTTCACTTCTGCTGTTTGCTCTGTCTTTTTAACAGGAATACCTTGCTTGGATTGAACAGATGCGGATGAAGCATTTTTATTTTCAACAGCACGATTACCTGGTTCTGTATTTATCTGTTCTTTAATAATCGCTTTTACTTCCTGCATTGAAGAAGGAGTTGCCGGTTTTTCACTGACTGCTGGTTTTACATCCTTTAGAGATTCGTTTTTAATACTACTACTTCTTAATGTTCTCACAGTCCTATCAACAGCGTGCGATCTTATTTTTATATCACCTTTTATTTCTAAAGAACCATCGTCCTGATTTAGCTTTTCATTAACAGGCTGGCTGATATTAGTTTCTTTTATTTCAACTTTGTCTTTAGTGACTGGCACTTCTACCTTATCGGATTTATTTTCCTGCTTTTCACTAATATTATTTGTATTCCTCAACTTTAAGTCTTTTGGAGGAATATTAGTTTTAAGTTTAATGTCAGTGCTTTTTTCATCAGTTTTATTTTCAAAAATCTCCTTTACGGGTTTTTCTTCAACAGCTACATCGCTTTGTTTAGGAGTAACTTTACCAGGATCGTCAACTCTTTTCTGTTCACTTACTTCTTGCTTTACTTTTGGTTTAACCTGCTCTTCAATATCCTTAAGAGTAACAGGTTCCGGTTTATTTGGAAGCGGTCTATCGTTCTTAAAAAATTCTTTAAGATTTATACTGCTTGTAGGTGTTAGTTTATTTCTAACAACAACATCATCCTTAGCAGTAAACGGCTGAGTTTTATTTTGTTTGAAAACCGGAGTTGTATTCAACGGTGCTGTCTGCGATTTGTTTTCGACAACAGCCGGCACGGGTTCCTGTTTAAACTTTTGCGGTTCAGTTGGTTTAGTAATTTCTTCAATTTTCTTATTACTTGTTTCGTTTAACCGCTGTGATGGCTCATTCTTTGGCGGATTTACAGATGCTTCTAATACTTTTTCTTTAATCGGCTGAGTTGGTGATTTTCTTACTGACTCTGTTTTAGCCGCATAAGGTTCACTAAATTTTATTTGAGATTCTTTTTCTTTCTTCCCAGTTATTTCGTTGGATTTAATAACTTCCGGTAAAGGATTCTTTTGCTGATTTATTACCGAAGGCTCTGATGTATCAATTGGATATTCAACTTCTGAGCCTTGAAGTATTTCTATAAAAATTTTATTCAGATGATCATTTAAATCAGTCGGCGGATAAACCATTGTAATTGTTGCTGAAAGTAATGCTATTAAATTTTGAACCTCACCTAATTCTTTCCATAAAAATTCAGGATCGTTTTCTCTCAGCTTATTTAATCTGATTCTCTCTTTAGAGGAAATACATCCAAGCGGCTCAAGTTTAATAAGATTAAAAACTTCACTATTCTTAACTGATGATGCCGGCTTGCCTGTAAACTGCTGATAAAGCACATCCATTATTGCAATTATTTTATTTCTTACCTGCGATGCCGGAACTGTTAACCTTTTGGCTATCTCTTCATCATTCAATCCTTCAAAATATACTAAAGATAAAATCAGATTTTGAATTTCACTTAAATGAGATTTCCAGGATTTAACTTTTTCAGAAAGTAAATTTCTTTCATCCAGGTTTAACAATTCTATATCATCTGAAAGATTCGGCAGGATAAATTCAATTTCATATTCATCCGAATAAACCTGAATATCTTCCACAAACTTCATCCTTTTTACAACATCCAGCGAGATATTTCTTGCCAGCAGAGTCAGCCAGGTAAAAACATTGTTGCTTGTTGTGCTGTAATATTCTATCCGTTTGAGAAATACTGAAAAAACATTTAATAATATTTTTTCAGATAGTTTCGGATTTGATACTATCTCTTTTATCAATGAGTAAATAGTTGCTGAGTAGCGATTATACAGGTGTAAATATGCCTCCTGATTGTATCCAACAATCTGAAGCAGTAATTCACTATCGGTAGTTTGTTTATTAGCAGACATCTCTTTGTTTAATAATTATTAACAGGGAAGTTATTTCATCAATTTCGTTGCCAGAATCAATCATTTAGAAATGTTGATTATGCGCATTTCCTGTTTAAGCTTAGGTGTCATTTTGTTATTTTTACCTACAAAATTTTTACAAAGGTAAATATGACATCCCGACAAATACGTCAGCAGTTCCTGGATTTCTTTAAAAGTAAAGAGCACAGAGTCGTTCAATCAGCTCCGGTAGTTCCTTTTGATGATCCAACTTTGCTTTTTACAAATGCAGGTATGAATCAATTTAAAGATGTATTTCTTGGTTCCGGAACAAGAGAATATAAACGTGCTGTTGATACTCAAAAATGTATTCGTGTCTCAGGCAAACACAACGATCTTGAAGAAGTTGGTCACGATACTTATCATCACACTTTTTTTGAAATGCTTGGTAACTGGTCTTTTGGAGATTATTATAAAAAAGAAGCTATCAGGTGGGCTTGGGAATTATTAACCGAAGTCTGGAAACTTCCTAAAGAAAGATTGTGGGCTACTGTTTATAAAAATGATGATGAAGCATTTGAATATTGGAAATCTGAAACAGATATAAATCCAAAACATATTTTAAGATTTGCAGAGAAAGATAACTTTTGGGAAATGGGTGAAACCGGTCCGTGCGGTCCTTGTTCGGAGGTACATATTAATATTGGTGATGATTTCGAAAATCCGGAATTAGTAAATGCAGGCTCACCCGAATGCATTGAAATTTGGAATCTGGTTTTTATTCAATACAACAGAGATGAAACAGGAAAGCTGAGTGAACTTCCTGCAAAACACGTTGATACAGGAATGGGATTTGAAAGAGTATGTGCCGTTCTTCAAAATAAAAAATCAAATTATGATACTGATGTTTTTACTTCTATAATTGAAAAGGTTTCTAAACTTTCCAAAATAAAATATGAAAAAGAAGAAGACAGAATTCCGATGCGGGTTATCGCAGATCATATCCGCGCTTTAACTTTTGCAATTGCGGATGGCGCTGTTCCAGGCAATGATGGAAGAGGTTATGTGCTCAGAAGAATTTTAAGACGTGCTGCCCGCTATGGAAGAAAAATAAATCTTAATGAACCATTTCTCTACAAACTTGTAGATATTCTAGCAGATACAATGGGTGATGTTTTCCCGGAAGTTGCTGAGAAAAAAGATTATGTTAAAAAAGTTATAAAAAGCGAAGAGGAAAGTTTTAACTCTACTCTTGACCGAGGTATAGAATTATTTGATGAAGTAGTTAAAAAACTGATTAAGCAAAAAGCAAAGATTATTCCGGGCGAAGATGTATTTAAACTTTATGATACTTATGGTTTTCCTGTTGATCTTACAAATGTTATGGCCCGCGAAATAAATTTTGCTATCGATGAAGAAGGATTTAACAAACTGATGAACGAGCAGAAAGAGCGCGGAAGAGAAGCTTCAAAAGACAAATTTGCTGCTGTAAATATTACTTTAAATGATTTATCAGGATTTAAGCTTCTTAGCTCCGATCCTACATTCTTTACCGGGTATGATGAATTACAATCAAAAGCAAAGGTTGTCGGACTAAAAAATGATAGCAATAATACTTTAGTTATACTCGATAAAACTCCATTCTATGTTGAATCGGGCGGTCAGACAGGTGATATTGGTAAAATAAAAATCAATTCACATTCCTACGATGTAATCGATGTAACAAAAATTGATAATCAAATTATCCACGTATTGAACTCTGCTGATGCTTTACTAAAAACAGGATCTGAAGTAATTGCCGAAGTAGATGAAAACAGACGCCGGGATATAATGCGTAACCACTCAGTAACACATTTTTTACACAAAGCATTAAGAACTGTATTAGGGACGCATGTTCAACAAGCCGGCTCTTATGTAGGACCCGATAGATTGCGATTTGATTTTACACATTTTGCAAAACTGACTAACGAAGAGATACAGAAAATTGAATCAATAGTTAATGAACAAACAAGAAAAAACTATCCTTTAATACATCATCGCAACACCCCTTTTGATGAAGCGAAAAAAATGGGTGCATTGATGTTCTTTGGTGATAAATACGGTGATAAAGTAAATGTTGTTCAGTTCGGTGATTTTACTATGGAATTCTGCGGCGGAACTCATGTCCATAATTCTTCTGAAATCGGATTATTTAAAATCCTAAGTGAATCATCTATTGCAAGCGGTGTCCGTAGAATTGAAGCTGTTACCGGTGCCGGTGTTGAAAAATTTATTCAATCCCTGCAGGAACAATTAAAATCATCCGAGAAGAAAATTGATGAACTATTCGATTCAAAGAAAAAACTTGATAAGGAAATTGCTGAACTTAAAATGAAGGAAAAGATTGAGCAGCTCGATCATATACTTTCGCTTTCTTCTGAAGAAATAA
>JAVEUY010000164.1:0-6477 GCA_034005315.1 Ignavibacteriaceae bacterium
TTTGTTGGTTATAATAGGATAAGAAATAATGGATATAATACTCAGCAAGACTCATCAAGTGATGGCTCAGAAATATATTTCAGTTATTCAGATGCCTACTTAGGCACATTAAAAAGACCAGGCTGTAACGAAATATCTGATGACAGAACTGCTACCTCTACAATGGAAACAATCTGGCTACTAAGCGGAAATTATGGAAATGAACCTCATTTTCTTGATGCAATTTACAATTATTGGGGAACAACAACTCCAAGCACAAACAGATTTGGAATAGCAACTAATTTTACTCCTTATAACAGCAGCTTTTTGTGTTTAACAAATGGCGGCAGTACAACAGAAACACTTGTTCTAAAGACTTCATCAGGTGAAATAGTCGATTCAATCTCTGCTTCAGAATGTGTTCCTGAGAATATATCTACACTTGAAGAAATTTATTCTGAAGCCAATTTACTTTTTGCAGCGAGTAATTTAATTGAAGCAAAATCAATTTATGAACAAATAGTTCAGGGTAATTACACAACAGAAGAAAAACTTATTGCATATAACAGACTATATACAATAGGTAATCTTACAAGTGAAGATGAGACTTATTTTACTTCTTTACAATCAATATTTGAAAATAATGTAAATAACTCCGCAGATACACTGATAAAGAAAATATATAATCAGAATGCAATAAACTGCGATGTAAGCAAAGGGGAATATATTACTGCAATAAATAAGTTCGATAATATTATTCAGCAAAACCCGAACAGTGAGGCAGCAGTTTATGCAGAGATTGATATTCTTACTACAGCATTGAATCTTGATACAACTAATACGCAGCTCGGTAAAATAAGCGGAGGTAAATATCTTGTAAAAGGCACATCAGGTTATTTATCAAGATTAAATGATATACTTCAATCAAGGTTTGGTGTAAACTCAGGTGAAAGTGAGAAAATAATTCCAGAGGAATATTCTCTTGAACAGAACTATCCGAATCCGTTCAATCCAACAACAACAATCAGGTATGATTTACCAAAAGACGGCTTAGTTCAGTTAGAAGTTTTTGATATAATTGGCAGGAAGATAACTACACTTGTAAACTCACATCAGTCTGCAGGCAGATATGAGGTAAACTTTGATGCAAGTAAACTTGCAAGCGGAGTTTACATCTATAAATTACAATCCGGCGAATACACATCTTCCAGGAAGATGATGCTTGTAAAGTGATGTTTGACCTAGACAGACCCAATTCCTTTAAGGAATTGGGTTTGTTGTTATTGAACTATAACTAAAAAATAACTTTTCTCATTCTGACTACAATTTTTTAATACAACTGCACACTGATTATTATCTAATGCGTTTATAAGTTACTAATATTTTTTTGTAGGGACTGGGCTTGCCCAGTCCGCATTAAGAAAAATAATTTTGCTGTTATTAAACTTTAACTAAAAACAACTCTACTCATTCTGACCGAACAGGAGTTCGGTCACTACAGAGATTTTTTAATTCATTCAGCTAAATGCAGATTATTAAAATATTTTTATTATTCTGAAACCAGTTTGAATGGCATTTCATACTTTTAAATATTAATTAAAAAGTATCAAATAATATTTTATTTCTTCCAGAAGTAAGAAGTAAAGATAATAAGCACAGTAAACAGCTCTAACCTGCCAAGAAGCATAAGAAAACTTAACAGCCATTTACCAAGTTCAGGCAATTGTCCGAAATTTGAAACAGGACCAACCGCACCTAAACCAGGACCGGTATTACCAAGACAAGTTGCCACTCCGCCAATTGAAGAAATAAAATCGACTCCCATTAATGACAGAATTACTGCACCAAGAACAAAAATTAAAATGTAGAGAATAAAAAATGCCTGAACATTTAAAATGATTTCCGGAGTTACAGCTTTGCCATTTAACCTGGTGGGAATTACAGCTCTTGGATGTAATAGTCTCTTCAGTTCGAGGAAACCATTTTTTAATAAAAGCAAGTGTCTTACTATCTTAATACCGCCGCTGGTAGATCCTGCTGAACCGCCAATGAATAAAAGAATCAGGAAAATAATTTTTGAAAAGACTGCCCAGTTTTCATAATTGCTTGAAACAAATCCTGTTGTGGTAACGAGTGATACAACATGAAAAAGAGATTGCCTGAAAGCTTCTGCAGGTTTAAAATCTACATAGGGCAGATGAATAAGAGTAATGAATACGGAAGCACCTAGAATAAAATATAAATATGCCTTAAACTCATCATTTTTTTTAAAGAATGAAAAATTTTTGTGTATTACCTGGTAGTGCAGTGTAAAATTCATTCCTGCTAAAAACATAAAAAATATTAAAATGTATTGAATGTATGGCGAAGTAAAATATGCCGTACTGTTGTTCTTTGTTGAGAAACCGCCTGTAGCCAAAGTTGCAAATGAATGATTGAGCGCATCAAAAAAATTCATACCTGCTGTCATTAACAGAATAGTTTCCATAAATGTTAAAGCCATGTAGATAACCCATAATCTCTTTGCAGTTTCTTTAACACGAGGATGAAATTTATCTTTGGTTACACCGGGTACTTCGGCTGCGTATAACTGCATTCCGCCAATACCAAGCAGAGGAAGGATAGCCAGAGATAAAACGATTATACCCATTCCTCCGATCCAATGAGTAACAGAACGCCAGAATAAAAGTCCGTGCGGCAGAGTTTCAACATCAGATAAAATTGTTGCACCGGTTGTTGTAAAGCCTGACATAGTTTCAAAAAAAGCATCGGTGTAATTTGGAATTGATCCGTGTAAGACAAATGGTAAAGCTCCAAATAACGACATAAGTACCCAGCCTAATGTTACTATTAAATAACCTTCTCTTTTTCCAAGATCAGATTTATCTGCTTTTCTTGTAATGAACCAAAAAAGAAATCCAATAATACTTATTCCGATTCCTGTTAAAAGTAATACTGATACATCATTATCACCATAATAAAGTGAGAAGGGAATACCAAACAACATAAAGATGCCGGTAATAAAAACAAGAAAGCCCAGTATATTTAATACAAGTTTAATATTCAAAGCTGCAGCTATCCTACAAAAAACTTTTCTAATTTTTCTACTGCATCAGGCAAAGAAAATACAACAACTTTATCGCCGGCATTTATTTTTGAATCACCAATACCAATATGTCCTTCATCATTTCTAATAAAACCACCGATGATTGTTCCTTTTGGTAAATCAAGTTTAGCAAGCGTTGTTTCGGTTATTTGTGAGCCGGGCTGTGCAACATACTCTAATAAAACTGCATCTATTCCTTCTAAAGTGGAATAAGAAACCAATCCGCCTTTCTTAATAAAACGGACAATGTTATTTGCGGAGATTAATTTTTTGTTTATCAGTGAATCTAATCCGATAGTTTGAGTAAGAGGTATATAATCAACTTTATCAACCAGTGCAATTGCCTTTTTAACCCCAAGATGTTTTGCCATTAAGCAAGAGATGATATTTGTTTCGGCATCTTCGGTTACTGCAACAAAAGCATCTACATCAATAATTCCTTCTTGCGCCAGCAGATCAATATCTCTTCCATCACCCTTAATAACCAGAGTATTCGGAAGCTGATCAGCAAGTTCAAATGCTTTGTCAGGATCATTATCAATCAATTTAACAGTCATTTTATTACTTAGCATACTTGCAACACGTCTGCCTATTTTGCCGCCGCCAAGTATCATTATATTATTAAACTGTATATTTTCCTTTCCGGAAAGTCGTAAGATTGTATCATGTCCCTGGGGTTTTGAAATTACGAATACCTGATCGTTAGGTAAGAATTTATCATTGCCTCTTGGAACTATAGTTCTGAAATTTCTATGAATAGCTACCACGCGGAAATCAACATTCTGGAATTGTTGAGTAACCTCGTACATTTTCTTCTGTATTATCGGTGCATTTTTATCAAGCCTGATACCCATAACAGAAAGCTTTGCATCTTCAAACTCAAGCACATCGGTTGCTGCAGTCCGGTTAATAAGATTAACAGTTTCAATTGCAGCAAGCCCTTCAGGATATATCATAAAGTCAACACCAAGCTCTTTAAAATTAACACCGCTTTCTGGATTAAGATATTCATCATTAAAAATCCTTGCGATAGTTCTTTTAGCTCCGAGTTTTTTGCCCAAAATAGTAGAAGTAATATTAACCTCCTCAGATGCTGTTACTGCAACTAAAAGGTCTGCTTTATCAATACCGGCTTGTTTAAGAACTGAAACAGAAGTGGATGAGCCGTTAATTGTAAGTATATCTGCCATTTGATCTGAATATGATAATCTATCCTGATCCAGATCAATAGCAATAATATCGTGTGATTCAATTGAGAGCTGCTTGGCAAGTTGATAACCAACATCTCCCATTCCTGCAATAATTATATACATAAAAATTTAAGTATTAATTCGAACCTAAATTAAAAATAAATAAACAAATTATTTTGATGAACAGCAAAACTATATATAAATAGCAATCAGACTCAATACTTATCTCTATGAATCTTTTCGGTCTTGGCAAAATACTTTTATAGACTTTGCGTGAACCAAAAATAAACGCATTTCACGTAAAGAAAATCTGTGTAAATCCGCTTAATCCGCGTCATCCGCGTTCTATCAGGGGTGCGGACTTTGAGTGAACCAAAGCCAAACGCATTTCACGCCAAGAGTGCAAAGAAAAGACAAACCCAAGCCCGCAAAGAAAATCTGTGTAAATCCGTTTAATCCGCGTCATCCGTGTTCTATCAGGGGTGCGGACTTTGAGTGAGCCAAAACTAAACGCATTTCACGCAAAGAAAGGATATTAAACAATTACTAATATTGAGTTAATACTTACCAACGGGTAACAAACAGTTTTATATCAAGCTGAAACTTTTAAGAATTAATATTCCAATAGAAATTGTAAAAACAGATCCAAGGGTAGTTATCATAATAATATTCCCCGCAAGTTTTGAATTCGCACCCATCGCATCTGCCATAACAAAGCTTGCTATTGCAGTCGGGCAGCCAAAAACTATAAACAATATTCCAAGATCATTATTTCTATATCCACAAAGGAATGCTGTGATTGTTATTATCGTTGGTATAATAATTATTTTTATTGCTGAAGCTATAAACGCAAGTGATGAAGCTTTTTTTAGATTTTCTAAATTTAATGATCCGCCAATTCCAACTAATGCAAGTGGTAAAGCAAGATCTGCAAAGTAAGACCCTGTGGATATTATTATTTCCGGCAGTTTTATTCTAAAAATGGAAACAGGGAGTGCAAAAATAAAACCAAGTATAAGAGGATTTAATAATATCTCTAGAGTAATCGATCTTAATTTAATGTTTCCCTGATGTTTCGGAACTGTTAAAACTATCACAGCCAGTATATTATAAATCGGTAACAAAAATGCTAATACTAATGTTGCTTTACCCAACGCTTCAGCACTGAATAGATTAGAAATTATTGCCAATCCTACAATTGCATAATTACCTCTGAAAGCTCCCTGAATGAAAGCACTTTTATCAGGTGGGTTTTTTATAAATGGAATTGTTCCAATCCAGATAAAAGTGTAAGATAGAATTGTTCCTATTATTACAAAGATTATCTGATCAGCATCAAAGGCTTGTGTAAGATCCAATTCTGATATTTCGAGGAAAACAAAAACGGGTAATGAAACTTGAAATACAAATTTTGATGTTACATCTACAAATGCTTCATTGATTATTTTAAGTCTTCTTGAAATAAATCCGACTGCAATGATTAAAAAGACAGGTGCAACAATGTTTGCAGTAAAAACAATATTATCAAACATTTTATTTACCTTAAATCAATTTACTTTTTTAATGATTCAATTAATGATTTAAATTTTTCCGGAACAGAGATCAGTTTGTTAACTTCATAATCAAAAAAAGCAATTCCGGTTTTTGCCCGGGCAATTTCTTTTCCGTTTGATTTGTTTGTTATCCTGAAAAAGAAATCGCATCCTGTTTTAATAAAGTTATCAACTGTAACATCGAAAACAAGAACATCACCATGATAACCTTGCGATTTATACTGAATGGCAGCATCAAACATTATTATTCCCGCTCCTTCAGTATCAACTTCAGAATATCCCCAGTTTTTCAGGAATAATATCCTTGCCTCGTGCACCATTGATAAAATTGAGTCGTTGCTTAAATGTCCGGCAAAGTTTACATCATAAACACGGACTGAAATTTCTGTTGAGAAATGAAATTTTTGAGGAAGATCGATTTTAATTCTCTGCATTATACAATCTTAAATTTTTTTGTAGTGTAAAAATAAAGAAAAGGGAATAATGATTTATCAATAAACCAGTTTAAACTAATTGGTAAATTGTGATAGGATTTGGAATGCCTTTTATTGTAACATCATCATGATTGATTGGTTCTTTTTCAAGCTTTACTCGTTTGTAAACTTCATCTGAGATAAGAATAACTGAATTTAGTTCTTTGTTTATCTGT
>JAVEUY010000165.1:0-6459 GCA_034005315.1 Ignavibacteriaceae bacterium
TTATCAGATTCTTGTTAAAAAACATGCCGAGATATTCAAGACTATCAAAACGTGTTTGAGGTAAAAATTAATATGTTAAAAAAAACAAAATCAGAATTACTTTAACAACTGCTGAATGGTAACTGTCTTTTTTCTGATTTGCTTTTTTCAAGAAATTAATTCGTTAATCGATAAATTCTTTTTACAATTATATGCTAAAAAAAAATGATTTACCATTAACTTTTAATTATCCTTTAACTGAAATTATTTAATCCGCACTTTTTCTTATTGATCTTTAAATTGACAATCTTGCATTTTTTGAATAAATTTCGCAACAATTTTTAGATGTTAATTATGATTGAATATTACATACCAATATTTATAGTTCTTGCAGTCGGGGCAGTATTTGCAATCGTAACTGTAATGACTTCAGTAATTTTTGGACCTCAGAAACCTAACAAAGAAAAAAGCTCCACTTACGAAAGCGGAATGAAACCGGTTGGATCAACAAAGGAAAGGATTTCGATTAAATACTACCTTGTTGGCATGTTATTTATAATTTTTGATCTCGAAGTAATTTTTGTTTATCCCTGGGCTGTGCAATTTAAAAGATTATATGGCGAAATAGGAATTTCTATTTTCTATTCAATGCTTGTTTTTTTAATTGTTCTTGAACTTGGATATTTATATGTTTATAAAAAAGGTGGTTTTAAATGGGATTAGAAGCAAAATTAAACGGAGATGGATTTTTTGTTACCCAGCTTGAAGCAATTATAAACTGGGCAAGAAAAAATTCTGTTTATCCGATGCCGATGGGAATTTCGTGCTGTGCAATTGAAATGATGGCAGCAGCAGATCCAAGATATGATATTGCAAGATTTGGTTCTGAGGTTATGAGGTTTTCACCAAGACAGTGTGATCTTATGATTGTTGCCGGAACTGTAACTTATAAAATGTCGCATGTTGTAAGAAAAATCTATGACCAGATGCCGGACCCTAAATGGGTAATAGCAATGGGTGCGTGCACTTCAACCGGAGGAATGTACCGTTCATATTCTGTTGTTCAGGGTATTGATCAGTTTTTACCTGTAGATGTTTATGTAGCCGGATGCCCGCCAAGACCGGATAACCTGCTGAATGCTCTTATTCATATACAAAATAAAATTGGTAATACAAGAGCAAAAGATTTTCAAAATGTTAAACGAATTGAATTAAATGTAATTCAGAATAACTGATTATGGAATTAAAAGAAATAATTACTCAAAAACTTAATGAGCATTTTCCCGATGCTGGTTTTGAATTCTCAGAATACGTTGGTGAATTCAATATTAAATTAGATAAAAAATTTATTAATCCGATTTGTAAATTCTTAAAAGAAGATTCTGAACTGGAGTTTCACCTATGCGAAGATATAACCGCTGTTGATTGGGCAAAAAGAAAAAACAGATTTACAGTTGTATATCATATCTTTACCTTAAAGCATAACTTCAGACTGGTACTAAAATGCAATGTTGAAGAAGATGATTGTAACATTGATACTGTATCATCTGTTTGGAAAACCTCAAACTGGCAGGAAAGAGAATGCTATGATATGTACGGCATTAAATTTAATAATCATCCTGATATGCGCAGAATTTATATGCCCGAAGATTTTGAATATTATCCCTTAAGAAAAGAATTTCCCTTAATGGGAATTCCCGGATCATTATCACTACCAAAGAAATAATATTTTATGGATAGATTAACTAAAGACGATGTTCACCCTAAAATAATTCAAAAACTTTTAGAAGATTCTGATATAACAATTGACGATGCACTCGAAAATGAAATGATTCTTAATATGGGTCCGCAGCATCCGGCAACACATGGAGTATTAAGGTTGTTACTTAAACTTGACGGCGAAACAGTAATTGGCTGCGTTCCTGATGTCGGATATCTCCATCGTGGTTATGAAAAAATGGCTGAAAATATGAGTTATCATGAGTTCATTCCTCATACTGACAGACTTGATTACATTTCACCAACAGCTAATAACGTAGCTTGGGTGATGGCAGTTGAAAAATTAGCCGGCATTGAAATACCCATACGTGCACAGTATATCAGAATGATTATTGCTGAACTTGCCAGAATTGCTTCGCATCTTGTTGCTATTGGCTCCTTTGCTATGGATGTTGGTGCGCTTACTGTTTTTCTCTGGACTTTTCGTGAACGTGAAAAAATAATGGATATATGGGATATTGTTTGCGGTGCAAGATTTACTAACAGTTATACACGTATCGGCGGTGTTGCTAATGATATACAGCCTGAAGCTTTTGTGCTTATTAAAAAATTTCTTGAGGGAATTGATGATAACTTAGCCGAATGTGAAAAGCTTTTAAATACAAACAGAATTTTTATTGAAAGACTCGACGGCGTTGGTGCTATTTCAAAAGAAGATGCATTAAGTTATGGCTACACTGGTCCGAATCTAAGAGCAACAGGAGTTGAGTTTGACCTTAGAAAAGCTACTCCTTATTTGCAATATGATAAAGTTGATTTTAATATTCCTGTTTTTACGGAAGGTGATTGTTTAGCTCGCTATTTTGTTCGCACTGATGAAATAAGAGAAAGTGCTAAGATAGTAAGGCAGTGTTTACAACTAATGCCTCAGGGAGAAATAAAAGCTAATCTTCCAAAACGAGTATTACCTCAAAAAGAAGAAGTATATTCAAAGATGGAAGAATTGATTCTTGATTTTATGCTGATAAATTTTGGAATAAATCCTCCGGTTGGCGATGTTTATCATGCAATTGAAGGCTCCAAAGGTGAACTTGGTTTTTATCTTGTTAGTGATGGTAAAGGAAATCCCTGGAAATGTAAGATTCGTTCACCCTCGTTTATCCACATTCAATCTTTACCGCATTTGGTTAAAGGACGAATGATCTCGGATGTTGTTGCAATAATTGGTAGTATTGATCCAATAATGGGAGAGGCTGATAAATAATTATGGAATTTAAATTTACTCCGGAAAATCTTCAGAAAATTGAACTTGAAACAAAAAAGTATCCTGTTCGCAGACCTGCACTTATGTTTGCATTATACCTTGCTCAGGAGCAGAATGGTTATATTTCAAATGAAGTTATCAATGAAGTAGCCGCTATTTTAGAGATGCATCCGCATGATGTTTTAGGAGTTGTAACATTTTACACAATGTATCACCAAAAACAGATGGGCAAGTATCATATACAGGTTTGCACTAATGTTTCCTGTATGCTGCGGGGCGGATATGAAATATGGAATCAGGTTAAAGAAAAATTAGGTATCGATCATATGGGTGTAACAGCCGATCAGAAATTTTCGCTTGAAGAAGTTGAATGTATGGGCAGTTGTGGTACTGCTCCTATGCTTGCTGTTAATGAAGATTATATAGAAAATCTTACTAAAGAAAAAGTAGAAGAACTTATCAATTCCTTAAAATAATTTGATTAAATGGAAAAAATAGTTTTACCCGATATAAAAGATATTCACATTCTTGATGTTTACATTCAGAATGGAGGATACACTGCTGCTAAGAAAGCTTTCTCACAATCCACTGATGATATTATTGATCAGGTTAAAAAATCCGGTTTACGTGGCAGAGGAGGTGCAGCTTTTTCTGCCGGATTAAAGTGGAGCTTTATGCCTAAGACAACTGATAAACCAAAATATCTTTGTGTTAACGGCGATGAATCTGAACCAGGCTCGTTTAAAGACAGACAAATTTTTGAGTATAATCCGCATCAGTTAATTGAAGGTATTCTGATTACCTGTTATGCAATCGGTTCAAAAACTGCTTACATTTATATTCGAGGTGAATATCACAAATGGATTAAGCTTCTGCAAAAAGCTCTTGATGATGCTTACGCTGCCGGTTATGTTGGCGAAAGAATGAAAGAAAAGTTCGGAACAGAATTTTTCTGTAATATTTATATTCATAAAGGTGCTGGTGCTTATATCTGCGGTGAAGAATCTGCGTTGATGGAATCAATCGAAGGGAAGAGAGGTTATCCAAGAGTAAAGCCGCCTTTTCCTGCACAGAATGGTTTATGGGGCTGTCCGACAACAATTAATAATATTGAAACCATTACTAATGTTCCGCCAATTATTAATAAAGGATGGGAGTGGTTTTCAAAAATTGGAGAACCAAAACATCCGGGCACAATTCTCTTTGGCGTAAGCGGACACGTGAATAAACCAGGTGTTTTTGAATTACCTTCCGGCACTTTACTTACTGATATAATTTACAATTACGCCGGCGGTGTTCCGGGGAATAAAAAAATTCTTTGTGTTATTCCCGGTGGTTCATCTATGCCCCCATTACGAGGTGATCAGATTGAAGGAGTAAAGATGGATGCTGAATCACTTAAAGCTGCCGGTTCTGCAATTGGTACAGGCGGAGTTATGGTAATGGATGAGGATACTGATCTTGTAAAAGTTCTTTCAAGAATTTCAAAATTTTATCATCATGAAAGCTGCGGTCAATGTACTCCTTGTCGTGAAGGAACAGGCTGGCTTGATAGAATACAACAAAGAATGGTTGCCGGTAAAGGTTCTGTAACAGATCTTGATTTACTGGTTACAGTTGCAAGTCAGATTGAAGGTAATACAATTTGTGCTCTTGGAGAGGCTGCTGCTTGGCCTGTTAGATTTATGATTACCAGATTCAGAGATTATTTTGAGGCAAGAGTTAGCAAAGAAGTTGATCTTGCTGTTGCTAATAAAGTTCATTCAATGAGGCATACTGCTTTTCCGCTTGCTGATATAAAACATTAAAAACTATTTATAAAAAAATCCTCTCAGATTATGAGAGGATTTTTTGTTTTAAATATTATAATTCATAAAGTTTTATTAATAATCTGCTTTCCTTAACTTCTGGTTTATGTTATAACACAAGCTAAAATGTTATCAGTTAAGTAATCAATTATCTGTAGTTTGTGTTAAAATGCACATATATTAAACGGTTTTTAATTGCTAATAAAATACTGTTTAGGTAATTTTGCTCAATCTTATTTTTAAAGAATAAATTAATAAAAGGAGTTATAAAATGGCTATTAAAGTAGGAATTAACGGTTTTGGCAGAATAGGAAGACTGGTTTTCAGAAGGGCAATGGAAATCGGCGGATTTGATTTTGTCGGTATTAATGATCTGACAAATGCAGCTACACTCGGTCATTTGTTAAAATATGATTCGGTACACAGAAGATTTAATGGTGATGTAAAAGTTGAAGGTAATGAATTAATAGTTAACGGAGACAAAATTGTAATCACTGCTGAAAAAGATCCGTCAAAATTAAACTGGAAAGATGTTGATGTTGTAATTGAATCAACCGGTGTATTCAGAGACAGGGAAACTTGTTTAAAACATGTGGAAGCAGGAGCAAAAAAAGTTGTTCTTACTGTTCCCGCAAAAGGTGAAATTGATGCAATGGTTGTTCTGGGAGTTAATGATAATATCTTAACCGGTAAAGAAAAAGTTGTATCAAATGCTTCTTGTACAACAAACTGTCTTGCACCTATGGTAAAAGTGTTGCACGATACTTTCGGAATTGAGCATGGTTTTATGACCACAGTTCACGCTTATACTAACGATCAAAGACTTCTTGATTTACCACATAGTGATTTAAGAAGAGCAAGAGCTGCTGCAGTTTCAATTATACCTACAAGTACTGGTGCAGCAAAAGCAATTGATAAAATAATTCCTGAACTGAAAGGAAAACTAAACGGCAATTCATTAAGAGTGCCGGTGCCGGATGGTTCTATTACTGATTTTGTAGCTGTTCTTAAAAAAGAAGTTACTGTTGAACAGGTTAACGATGCTTTTAAGAAAGCCGCTGATACTAAATCATTAAAAGGAATACTAGAATATACTGAAGATCATCTGGTTTCTGCTGATATTATCGGTTCAACCGCTTCAGTTATCTTTGATTCACAATCAACCATGGCAAATGGAAATCTGGTTAAGGTTGTCGGATGGTACGATAATGAATATGGATATTCATGCAGAGTTGTTGATCTGATTAAGAAAATTTCTTAATGTTAATTATAGCTGTGATAGTTCATTTATACTGTCACAGCTTTTCTTAATGAAATAAAAAATTAAATATGAATAAACTATCGATAGATAAAGTTGAACTTAATGGGAAACGCGTTCTCGTTCGTGTTGATTTTAATGTTCCTCTTGATGAGAATTTAAATATAACTGATGATATAAGAATCACCGAATCACTTCCTACAATTAAAAAGATTATTTCAGAAGGCGGCAAAGCAATTTTAATGAGCCATTTAGGAAGACCAAAAGGTGTACCGAATTCTAAATACAGCCTGAAACCTGCTGCAAAAAGATTAAGTGAATTGCTTGGTAAAGAAGATAAGCTTGCACCAGATTGTATTGGTGCCGAAACAAGATCAATGGTTGATGCAATGAAGAATGGCGAAGTATTGATTCTTGAAAATGTACGTTTC
>JAVEUY010000166.1:0-6410 GCA_034005315.1 Ignavibacteriaceae bacterium
TTACGCTGCTGCATTTTTCTGAAAGCTAAGGATGTTGCAGCGTTAATGTAAGTATTTCTTTTCGATTCATTCAGCCAGCCTTTATGTTCTCTGTATGTTGAACTTAAAATCTTCAGATGAGCTTCCGGTATTAAGCCTGACTCAGATTCCTCTTTAAGCTCATTGTAAATTAACAATCTTTCTTTTCTTATTGAAATAGTATATACAATTATAAAAATGATAATTGAAAATATCATAAAAATAAATCCTATGGGAGCAGTTCTTTCAAAGCTTACACTATAATTCCATATAAAATGAATAAGCATTGCGAAAAATAATCCGGTAAAGCTCAAAACAACTTTCAGAAGGTTAGGTTTATATTTAGCAAGAGCAAGAAACGCTCCTAAAGTTGCAGTTGAAACGCAGTGCATAACTGCTGAGAATAAACTTCTGATAACAACTAAGATTATCCAATCAGAAACAGAATCACTAAAAGCAACAAAGTAAAGGAAATTTTCTGTCATACCGAATCCCAGCCCTATTGCTCCTCCGTAAACTATTCCATCTGTTAAGTTATCAAATTTTTTACTGGAGATAGTAATTAATAGAAAAATCCCTTTAGTGATTTCTTCTACAAAAGGTGCAACTGCAAATGAGCTAACTTTAGAAAGGATGTTCTTATCAGTAATAAAGATTGAAGCAATACTTGTTAAAATAAAAGAACCGATCAAAGCTAAAAATATTGCACCTAAAGCGCCCCATAAATAATTAATAACTACTAACTTAAAAGGCTCTCTGTCATATCTGTCAAATTTCCATATCAGAAACAGATAAAAACTCATTGGGATTATAGCTGCTATGGCAGAAAACAATATTAGCATTTAATTATAATTAGAGTAAATAAATAACTGTTCAAATTATCAATTTAGAGGTAGAAATACCAAATGAATTTTTAATTGTATGGTAAATAGAAATGATTTGTTTAATGGATTTGTATATGGTAAAAACAAATTGATTTAGTAATTGATAAACAGCACTTAAAGACTGAATATTTATTATTTGTGCTGATAATGATTAAAATTGACAGCATATTTTCTTCTTAACCTGATATTTTAACAGCTCTGAATGTTTGATTATCAGGTCATACAGTTTTATATTAAGCCTCGTTTTTTGCACAATTTTGCTCTATGATTATTAAAATATCAAATTTAAGCGATGGGGTGCATAATTTCGATTTTGAGGAAAAGATTAATACAATCGAACTTAGCGAACCTTTTTATAATGGTTTTAAATCGAGTGTTAAAGTAGATAAACTTCACGATCAGATTATTGTTGACGTATCTTCACAATTTAAAGTTAAATACGATTGTGATAGATGCGGAAAGATTTTTAAAACCACACTAAAAAGTGATTATCAGATGGTTTATTTAATGAATGAACCGACTGCTGAAACAGATTCAATAAATGTCAGCTATCTTTCCAGGGATGCTGTTAAGATCGATATTTCATCTGATGTAAGAGAGTATGCTTTGCTCTCAATTCCGATGAAAAAATTGTGCAGGGAAAACTGTAAAGGTTTGTGCCCTAATTGTGGTAAAGATCTTAATAAGGAACAATGTTCGTGCAGGAATGACGAAGTTGATCCAAGATGGAAACCATTGGTCGATTTGAAAGATAAATTAAATTTAAATTAAAAAAATAATGGAATGATAATATGCCAAATCCAAAACGTAAGATGTCAAAGACCCGCAGGGATAAGCGAAGAACTCATTACAAAGCAGTTGCACCTTCATTAGGTACTTGCGCAAATTGTGGTGAAATGAAATTAGCTCATCGTGCTTGCCCTTCTTGTGGATATTACAACGAACGATCGGTATTTATACCCAAAAGCTAATATTTTGTAGCTTTTAAATAAAATGGCTGATCCAAACCAGAAAAATTCTAAATGTAGGATTATTGTTGATGCAATGGGGGGTGATTACGCCCCTCAAAATACTGTTATCGGCGCTATTGATGCTCTTAATCAGAATAAAGATTTTCAACTTTATCTTGTCGGGAAGAAAGAAGAAATTCTTTCAGTAATAAAAACAAATAAGTTGTCTTTTGATGAAAGTTACATTATTGATACTCCTGAAGTTATTGATATGGAAGATTCACCGACTTCAGCGTTAAAATCAAAACCAAATTCATCTATTGTTAAAGGTGCTCAATTAGTCAGAGAAGGTAAGGCTGAAGCTTTCGTTAGTGCCGGCAATACAGGCGCTGTAATGAGTGGTGCAACTTTAATTATTGGCAGGATAAAAGGTGTCGGACGCCCTACTATAGGTGCTGAAATGCCTAATGTTAATGGAATTTGTTATTTGTATGATGTAGGTGCAGGTAAGGATCCAAAACCATCTCATTTATTTGAGTATGCAGTTATGGGAAGTATTTATGCCAGAGAAATGGGAGGGATTCCAAATCCAACTGTTGGTATTTTGAGTATGGGAGAAGAAGAAAGCAAAGGTAACGAAGTATCTACTGCTGCTTTTAAACTTCTTAAGGAATCAAAATTAAATTTTATTGGTAATGTTGAAGGAAGAGATATTTTAATAAAAAATGTGGATGTTGTGGTTTGTGATGGATTTGTTGGAAATATTATATTAAAGTTTGGTGAATCTGTTCCCGGATTATTAAAACACTTACTTAAACAAACTGCAAATGCTGGTTTTTTTGATAAGTTAAAAGTTGGATTAGCTAAAGGAACTCTTAAAAAAGCATTAAAATCTCTGGACTATCAGGAACACGGCGGCGTACCATTGCTTGGAGTAAATGGAATATGTATAATTGGTCATGGATCCAGTACACCAAAAGCAATAAAAAATATGGTACTAAAAGCGTACGAAATGTATAAAACAGATTTAGTTAAAAAAATAGAAAACTCATTTAAAGAAAATTAAAAATAATTACAGATATCTAATGACTGAAAAAAAATATAATGCAAAAATAACCGGTGTTGGAATGTATGTACCTGATAAAATACTTGACAACAAGTATTTTGAATCAATTGTTGATACAAATGACGAATGGATAAGAGTAAGAACCGGAATCAGGGAAAGAAGGATTCTTGAACAGGGAGCTACAAGCGATCTTGCAGCAAATGCAGCATTAGATCTTTTTAAGAAACATAATGTTAACCCTGAAGATATTGATGCAATTATAGTTGCTACGGTAACTCCTGACATGTTTTTTCCGGCAACTGCTTGTATTGTTCAGGATAAGATCGGAGCTAAAAATGCCTGGGGGTTTGATCTATCAGCAGCCTGCTCAGGATTTTTATTTGCATTTCAAAACGGTGCGTCATTAATAGAAACAGGTAGATATAAAAAAGTTTTGGTTATTGGTGCAGATAAAATGAGTTCGATTGTTGATTATACCGACAGAAATATCTGCATCTTATTTGGTGATGCCGGTTCTGCAGTTTTATTAGAACCATCAGAAGATAAATCAATCGGGCTGCAAAAATCAATTTTACGGGTTGATGGAACTGGTAAGGATACATTAAATATGCTTGGCGGTGGAAGTTTAAACCCTGCTACACACGAAACAGTAGATAATAAATGGCACTATATTTATCAGGATGGTAAAGCAGTTTTTAAAGTTGCAGTTAAAGGGATGGCAGATGTTTCGGCTGAGCTGATGGAAATGAGTGGTTTAAAATCTGATGATATTGCTTATCTTGTACCTCACCAGGCAAATTTAAGAATAATTGATGCCACCGCAGAAAGAATGGGCATAAGTAAAGACAAAGTAATGATTAACATTGATAAGTTTGGAAACACTACTGCAGCAACAATTCCACTTTGTTTAACAGAATATTACAGAAATGGAAAACTTAAAAAAGGTGATAACCTTATACTTTCTGCTTTTGGTGCTGGTTATACCTGGGGAGCTTTACATGTTGTGTGGTCAATTTAATTTAAAATATTTTATTTAACCGATGTCAAAAAAAGCATTTTTATTTCCGGGTCAGGGCTCTCAATATGTGGGTATGGCAAAAGATATTTACGATAATTCTGTAGAAGCTGTAGAAATGATTAAAACTGCAGATGATGCACTCGGTGTTAATCTGTCATACATAATGTTTAACGGTCCTGAAGATCAGTTAAAACAAACTGAATTTACTCAACCTGCAATTTTTCTGCACAGTGTTGTATTGGCTAGCCTTATCAGAACACTTCAGCCTGAAGCTGCAGCAGGTCATTCACTGGGAGAATATTCTGCTTTGGTTTCTGCAAATGCTGTTCAGTTTTATGAAGCTGTTAAACTTGTAAGGGAAAGAGGAAAAGCTATGCAGCAGGCTGGTATAGATAACCCCGGAACTCTTGCAGCAATAGTTGGATTAGAACCGGTTAAAGTTGAAGAGTTTTGTAAAGAAGCTTTTTCAGAAGGCATTGTTCAATGTGCTAATTTTAATTCACCAGGACAGATTGTTATATCCGGATCTTTAACAGGTGTTAAAAAAGCTATGGAACTTTGCAAAGCCGGCGGAGCAAAAATTGTAAAGGAACTTGTTGTTAGCGGTGCATTTCATTCACCACTTATGCAGTCAGCAAAAGATTCTCTGTTAAATAATCTTAATGAAACTCCTTTTTATGATTCGCGCTTTCCTGTTTATGCTAATGTAACCGCAAAACCTGTCAGCAAAAAGGATGAAATAAAAAATCTGTTGTATGAACAAGTTACATCTCCCGTCAGATGGGAAGAAACAATTGTAAATATGATTGCTGATGGATTTGATGAGTTTTATGAAATCGGACCAGGAAAAGTTTTACAAGGACTGGTTAAAAGAATTAATCCGGATGTTAAAATATTTGGAATAGACAAATTCAAAGATGTAGAGGAGTATTTATAGTGGAATCAGTTTCGCATCCAAAATTTACTAAAAAGATAAAAGGAGTTTTTATTGATCCGCAGATATTCACTTTTCCGTTTTCCTGTGCATGTGCCGGAGAGTGCTGTAACTACGGAGTTTATACTGATTTAAAAGAACACGATTATATCCTTAGTATAAAAGATAAAATTATTCCTATGATGGATGAGACCCAGTCAAAAGATATTTCAAAATGGTTTGAGCCGCCGGAAGAAGATGATGATTTTGACAGCGGAATTGCGGTAGGGACTGAAATAATTAATAACAAATGTACCTTTTTAGATAAAAATGGATTATGCACTTTACAAAAGCTCGCACTCATGGAAGGTGAACATAAATGGAAATATAAACCAATTTTTTGTGTATTTTTTCCACTTACAATTTTTGAAGGTGCTTTAACAATAGATGATGAACATATTGATAGGTTAAAGACCTGTAATAAAAATCCTGTTCAAACTACTTCGATATATGAAGCCTGCCATGAAGAATTATTGCATTTTTTTGGTGAAAAATATTTTGCTGAACTTGAAGAATATAAAAATGAATTTCTTTCATCATTCTATTCGGGAGTAGCAAAAAATGGATAAAGCAACTGAAACTAGCCCTAAGAAAGCAATTATAACCGGCGGTACAAGAGGTATTGGAAGAGCAATTGTAAAAGAGTTAGCATCCGGTAATTCAGTAGAAAATCAGTTTTCTGATATCGCCTTTGTTTATAATAGCTGTGATGAGTGTGCAGCGCAATTGATAAATGAAATTGATAATCCAAATGTTAAAGTTTATAGTTTTAAATCAGACGTTTCATCTTTTGAACAAACTCAGGCTACTGTTGATGCTATTGTAAAAAAAATTGGCGGAGTCGATATTTTGATAAACAATGCTGGTATTACAAGGGATAATTTACTTTTGCGTATGACTGAAGAAGATTTTGATAAAGTTATTGCTGCTAATCTTAAAAGTGTGTTTAATTATACCAAAGCTGTTGTTAAACCAATGATAGCTCAGAGACATGGAAGAATTATTAATATTTCATCTGTTGTTGGTTTAATTGGCAATGCCGGTCAGTCAAATTATTCTGCTTCAAAGGCTGGTATAATAGGATTTACAAAATCAATGGCAAGAGAATTGGCTTCAAGAGGTATAACTGTTAATGCTATTGCTCCTGGTTTTATTCAAACTGATATGACAGACAAATTAAATGAAGAACAGGTAAAGAAACTTATTCAAAACGTACCATTGGCTCGTCTTGGAAAACCTGAGGATGTTGCAAAAGTTGCAGCATTTTTATGCAGTAAAAATGCCGATTATATCACCGGACAGGTAATTGCCGTTGATGGCGGAATGACAATGTAATTTATTATTCAAGTTGTTTCTTAGTTTTTAATTTTATTAAATTTAAACCAATAATTATAAATACAAATAACAATCAAAATAGGAGAATACCATGGATGTTGCTGCAAAAGTTAAAGAGATTATAATTGATAAATTAGGTGTGGAAGAATCTCAAATTACTCCCGAG
>JAVEUY010000167.1:0-6407 GCA_034005315.1 Ignavibacteriaceae bacterium
GCTTTTTCTTTTTCAATATTTATATCAACAATTTTTCCAACTGTTGATGAATTTTTAATTCCTACAGTATCGCCAATCTGAAGCTGTTTATTGCTATCGGTTTTATCATTCAGAAAGTTAAATATCTTTTTATTTTCTACTTTAACATTTTCAATAATTTTTTTAGCTTCTTTTATAACCTCTTTACTGGCATCTTTTTCTCTGATTTCTTTTATCACTTTTTCTATTTGTTTATTAACATTATCTAAATACAGATTACTTTCAACTTTTACTTTCTTTAATATATCCTTTTTCTCATTTTCAATTTTCTCATAGCTTCTTTTATACAGATCTGATAACCCTTTAAGTCTGGAATTTTCTATTTCAAGTTCATTCAGTTTTTTATTCAGTTTGTTTGATTTTTCTTCAAGCTCCGAAAGGAATCTTTCAAGATTATACTTATCCTTATCAACATTTTTTTTTGCGTTATTAAGGATTGCTTCATTTATCCCGCTTCTTTTAGCAATTTCAAAAGCATAACTGGAACCTGGTATTCCGAGATGAAATCTGTATGTTGGAGATAAATTAACGTGATCAAACTCCATAGCGGCGTTTTGCATCCCCTTATGATTAAATGCAAATACTTTAAGACTTCCGTGATGAGTAGATGCAAAAACCAAAGATCCTTTTTTCTGTAGTTCCGCTAAGATTGAAGCAGCTAATGCAGAGCCTTCAGCAGGTTCTGTTCCTGTCCCGATTTCATCTAACAGAATCAGTACCTTTGAATCCGATGAATTAATAATGTGTGTTAAGTTTTTTAAATGAGAGCTAAATGTTGAAAGATCATCTTCAATAGACTGCTGATCACCAATATCAATCAGAATATTATCAAATATATGGAAATTGGATTCAGAGTTTACCGGAATATGTATTCCCGCCTGAAGCATCAAATTCAGTAATCCAATAGTTTTTAATACAACTGTTTTACCGCCAGCATTTGGTCCTGTAATTACAACAACATTTACATCATTTAATTCAAAGCTAAGAGGAATAGTGTTTTGTCTGCCAAGCTTTTTTAACAACAACGGATGTCTGGCTTGAGATAAATATAAAGGTTTGTCATTTTCTATTTTCGGAAGTTCACCAATTATTTCCAAAGAATATTTTGCTCTCGCGAAAATCGAATCAATACCAGCTAAAATTTCTAATGAAGATTTCAATTGATCAGCAGATTGACCGATCACTTTTGTTAACTCACGTAATATTCTTTCTATTTCTCTTTTTTCTGCAAATGAAGTAGAGATAATATCATTGTTTAAATCAAGTGTTTCTTCGGGTTCAATATATACCGTCTGACCTGTTGAAGATTCGGAATGGATAAATCCTCTTAAATGTCTTTTATGTTCAGCTTTAACTGGAATAACCATTCTGCCATCACGCAAAGTAAGATAATCTTCACGAACTATATCATCTTCTTTAAGAGATTTTATAATGCGATTAATTGATTTTACAAGCTCTGATTTTTTGTTATTTATTTCTTTTCTAATCCTTGCTAATTCATTGCTTGCATTTTCTTTAATCTCACCCTGTTCGGTAATTATTTTTTCTATTCGGTTTTCAAAAAGTTTATCGGTAAACAGACCTGATGCTTTTTGTTTAAGAATAGAATTTTCCTTTACTTCCTGAAAAATAAAATGTCTCAGTAATCTGGAGGTTTTAGCTAATCTTAAAATTTCTAATAATTTTAGTCCGGATATTACAGCTCCTTCAATTTTTGTTTCTGATAGAACCGTAAATATCTCTGATAAATATTCAATTGGAGGATAACCGACTTTATTGATTAGTTCTTTAGCTTCATTTACTGCTTCTCCTTCAGTCTTAATAAAAACCAGGTCATTAACAGGAAAAAGATTTAAAACTTTTTTTCTGCCGGATTCTGTTATGGCATATTTTGATATGTAATCCAGAACCTTTGGAAACTCTAATTTATCTATAACAGACTGGTCAATCATCTAAGAGTATCTTTTTGATTTATATAATCTTTTATTATGTCTTCAGTATCAGGAGTGTATGCTTTTAGAAAATCAATTGTACCAGGAATAACACCGTAGGCAAATTTATATAGTAATGAAGAGCTTTGTGTTTTTTTATCCGGGAAATTAAAGACATTAAGCAGCAGAAAAATAGCACTTATAAAAAACAGAAGCTGGATAACACCAACTACTCCGCCGATTATCTGATTTATCAGATTATTAACTTTATCAAAAGGATGAATTACTCGTTTAAGAATAGTAGTTACAATCATCAGGACAATAAATAAAATCATCCCGGCCATAATTTCTGCAAGATAAAATTCAATATCCAGAACGGATTCAATTATCCTGCCGAGATGTGAAGATAAAAGTATCGAAACAATAACCGCAATTATAAAACCAATAACACCAATCAATTTTCTAACGAATCCGTCTTTGAAACCAAGAAGGAATCCAATCAGAACCGTTACAAATATGATTATATCTATATAATTCAATTTGAAACCAGAAAGTTTTCGACTATTGATTTTACAACCTTACCATCAGCTTTACCCTTAAGCTCTTTCATAACCAAAGGCATTAGTTTAGAAAAATCTTCTTTAGATTTCGCACCTATCTGTAAAGCTAATCTTGCAACTTCTGCTTTGATTTCATCTTCATTAAGTTGTTTCGGAAGATATTCCTGAAGTACTTTTAATTCTGCTTCTTCCTGATCAGCTAAATCATTTCTTCCGGCGTTCTTGAATTGTTCAATAGAATCTTTTCTTTTTTTAGCTGCAGTAGTAAGCATTTGTAATTCATCCTCTGAATTTAAATCTCTACCGATACCGCTCTTTTCAAATTCCAGTATTAAAGCTCTGATTGATCTGACAACAGTTAATCTGGTTTTATCACCGGATTTCATTGCTTCTTTAAGATCGTTGTTTATTTTATCTTTTAAATTCATTTATGCCCTCTATAAATTGAAAAGGCAGGTTATAAATCGAACCTGCCTCTTTAAAAAGAATATTTTATTTTTACTACACCTTAATCATAGCCGAGTAATTGATTCTAAGACAATATGCTTTTCTTAAAGCTTGTTGAATATCAGTAATCAAACCCATATCAACATTCTGGTCGGATCTTAAAGAGACAATTAATTCTGGTAATGTTTTCTTTTTCCCATACATTATCTCTTCAACTTTTCCAAGATCGATTAAAGAGTCATTTATTTGGATTCTTCTGTCTTTACCAACCCAGATATAAGAAACAAGTCTTTTATTTTCAATTTTTTCGATAGCCTTTGCTTCAGGCAACTTAAATTGAACAAGAACATCAACTTCCCTCATAGTTGTAACACACATAAAAAACATAAGCAGCATAAAAACAATATCCGGCATTGATGTAGTTGGAATTTCCTGTTTTGTTTTCGCACGTCTTTTTTCGAATGTCATAATAAAACCTTACTTATTTCTTAATTAATTCTGGTTCAGCTAAAGAAATAATAATAGGCACGGCACCTTTTACATCTTCTTGCTGCACCTGATTCAAGTCATTAAATTTTTTACCAAATTTCCCATTAGAATACTCATCGCGCACTTCAAAAAATGCCTGTTTAATCTGGTCCAACGCAGAAATATAGACATTATAGACCGTCTTCCTGTCAGTTTTAAGCGACACTATCATTTTTTGGTTTAAAGGCAATGTAATTTTTGACTCAATCCTTGGTTTCAGAATATCTTTAATCTTAAAAACCGGTTCAATATTCCCATCAACCAAAACATCACCGTTTTCATTAACCAGTACATTCGCCATTCTGTTGGGATTAATTTTTACTTCAACCTGTTGATCAGGAGGAATATATTCAGGTAAAGTTAGTCCTAATCCTGTGTCAACATCAATAACTGTGGAAACAAGAAAAAAGAGCAAAAGAAGAAATGCCAAATCAGCTTGTGATGCGGTCGGAATTTCGGCATCCGGAATTTTTCTTTTCTTAATCATTTAGCTTTCCTTAAAAAATTTTACTTCTTTGGAGATTTCATTTCATACAAAGCATCGATCAATTCGATAGAAGTTTGTTCCATATCTCCAACAAGTCTGTCAATTCTTGATACAAAATAGTTATAGAAAACCTGAAGTACCATTGCAACAACAAGACCAAAAAGAGTTGTTAAAAGTGCAATAGCAATACCATCAGCAACAATTGCAGGAGAAATCTGAGCGGCTTCTTTAATAGCGTCAAATGCTTCAATCATTCCTTGCACAGTACCTGTAAAACCAAGCATAGGTGCTAAAGTAATAAATGTTGAAATCCAGATAAGCCCTCTTTCAAGAAATCCCATTTCAATTCCACCATAGGCAGAGATAGCTTTTTCGGCAGCATCTAAACCTTCATTATATCTTAATAATCCGGCGTAAAAAACTGAAGCAACCGGACCTCTTGTATTTTCACAAACTTTTTTAGCTGCCTCAACACCACCGTTGTTTAAAGCTTTTTTAACATCAACAATAAACTTCTTAGTGTTGGTTTTTGCTCTGGTCAATGTCCAAAGTCTTTCAAAACAGAATCCTAAACCAATAATAAGTGATGCAAGAATCGGATGCATAAAAATACCACCTGCAACATATTTTTCGGTCAGCCAATTCATTACTCCACTATCATTAGTAGCTTGAGCAATAACATTGAAAATTGAAGCGATAGTTAGTACGAAATCCATAAAAGATAACCTCCTGGTATATTAGATAAATCTAATTATGTAATTAACAAATAATTTTCTTAAAAATGTGCTTCTACAATAAGTATTTCAAAAAACAAAGTCAATAAAATAGTTTAGTCTTTATTAAAGTTATTTATACAATTTTATTTATTAAATCTGTGTTTTAATCCTAATATATTACCTGAAACAAAGTTGTGATTTTCAATCAAAGAATAAGCTAACTCTCCTATTTCCTCCGGTTTAAACCAGGAAGCATAATCTGCATTTTTCTGCCACTCTCTGTTTGATGGTGTATCTATAATAAATGGTGCTATTGCATTTACAGAAAGATTTATATCTCTTCCTTCATCAGCAAGTGATTTAACAAGATAATTAAGTGCTGATTTTGAAGCACCATAAATAAATTTAAGCTTTTCAGGTTGTAAGGATGTAAATGCAGATGTAAAGCATATTGAGCCGCTGTAACTTCTTTTAACCAGGGTTGCAAAATGTTTGGCTATTAAAAAATTTGATTTCAGATTCATATTTATCATTCGGTTAAAATCTTCTTCTTCAGTTTCCCACACATTTGTTCCGCCATAATAGCCTCCTATTGTTGAGAAGATATGTAATTGAGTTTTTTCTGAGGTTTTAATTTCGTGTACAGCAGCTAAAACATTATTTTCTACACTAATATCTTTAATATGATAAGTTTTGATTCTTTCATCAGAAAAAGCTTCATCATTTTTCCGATCAAATAAAATTATTTCTTCAAACGGTTTAGTAAGCATTGTTTTGACAACACCTTTACCTAAAGCTCCGGATGCACCAAAGACAATTAGTTTTCTGTTAGTCATCTTTTTTCTCCGATAATTTAAATTTTGCTGTTACAGGAAAATGATCACTATAACCGCCAAGATATCTGTTTCCTCCGTAAGTTGGAAATGGCGCACCTTTAAATTTTCCTGTACGTGTAACCATAAAATCCGGTCTAAAGACTTCAAATGAGTTACATTCATAACCAATATCTGAACTGATAATTAAATCTTTAGATATAATAATCTGATCAAGCATATTAAAATGTTCCTGATAAAAATAACTTCCGAATCCATCAACCCAGGCTTTATACGAAGTATTGAATAATTTTGTTTCAGAATCTTCAAAAAGTGATTTTGTATCCATTGAATCACACAAAAATGGTGCGGCTCCAAGTGTTTCCATAACAGAAAGATTTGTAGGTTCATCGTTAAAATCTCCTACAATAATAATTTTACTTTTAGGATTATTAAATAAAATCGAATCAACAATAGCCTTGTGTGTTTGCGCTACTTTAATTCTTCCTGGTTCGGATTGTTCCTGTCCCCCTCTGCGTGAAGGCCAATGATTTACAAAAAAATAAATCGTATCGGTATTATCAAGTAAAAAAGTTCCTAAAAATATTACTCTGGTATTATAATTATTACCAAACTTTGTTTCATATCCTTTAGCGCTAAGTAAAGATAGTCTATCAGCATTATATATAATACCATTATCAATTCCTCTGAAATCAGGCGATTCAATAGAAACAGCTTTATAGTTTTTATCAGATAAAAAACTTTTTGCTAAGGAATCAAGCAGATATTCATGTTCGGATTCACATACTCCGAGTAAGTCTGGTCCGTTATTATTATTCATAGATCTTATTACCCGGGCAAGATTATAAAGTTTTTGTTCAAGTCTT
>JAVEUY010000168.1:0-6400 GCA_034005315.1 Ignavibacteriaceae bacterium
TTCTTTGCATACAGATAAAGAAACAAAGGAAGATAATGTTTTAGTGTTAGAACATAATCAGCCTATGGTCTTTGGACAAAACAAAGATCAAGGAATTAAACTTGATGGTTTAAAACCGGTAGTCATTGATATTTCTAATGGCAAATATTCTGTTGATGATTTATTTGTTCACGATGAGTTTGATGAATCACCGGTGCGTGCTTCTATATTGTCAAGTTTTACTGATATGCCGGGCTTCCCGACCCCTATTGGTGTGTTCAGACAAATCTTCAAACCGACTTATGGGCAGGGACTAACGGATCAAATTAATGAGATTAAAAAGAGAAAAGGTGAAGGCGATTTAGAAAAAGTGCTGTTTGGCGGAAATACCTGGGAAGTTAATTGATTTTATCAATTCTGAATTTTTATTAATCTTATAATTATTATTCGGGCTTGAAATATATTCAAGCCCTTTTATTTTTAAATGATATATGATAGATTTTTCGAAACTTAAAGAAATAGTACTCAATAATAATTGCTTTCTTATCACCACGCATGTTAATCCTGATCCCGATGCTATTGGTTCTGAAGTAGCTTTTTATTATCTGCTTAAAAAACTTGGTAAGGAAGTTTATATAATTAATCATAGTGAAACTCCGTACAATATTGAGTTTTTTAATAAAGGAAAAATAATCCATAAGTATGATGAAAATCTTCATAAGGATTTATTTAATAAAGTTGATGTTCTGGCAGCGTTGGATTTTAACCGCTCTGATCGGATTGTAAGTATGGAAAAAGCTTTTCTTGAGTCTGATAAATTAAAAATTTGTATCGATCATCATCAATCACCAGAAAACTTTGTTGATTATCTTTTTGTTGATACTGACTACTGTGCAACCGGGCATATTATTTTTGATTTCATAAAACAAACAAATATTGTAGAACCGGATTTACAAATTGCAGATGCAATCTATGCTGCAATAATGACTGATACCGGTTCGTTTAGATTTGAAAGAACAACTGCTGAAGTTCATAGAGTTGCTGCAGAATTACTTGATATCGGTGTTAGTCCCTGTAAAACATATGATCAGCTTTATGATCAAAGTAAATTCAGTAAAATTAAATTACTCGGGCGGGCATTAAATTCTGTTAAATTAGATGCTGAAGGAAAAATAGGTTATATGATTATAACCCAAAAGGATTTTAAAGAACTCGGTGCTTTGGAAAGTGATACCGAAAACTTTGTTAACTACAATCTTTCAGTTGAAAATGTTGTTCTGGGAATTTTATTTATTGAGCTTAAAAATGGATTTAAAGTCAGTTTCCGTTCCAAAGGAAATATTTCCGTAAATATGTTAGCAAATGAGTTTGGCGGCGGCGGACATATTAACGCTTCAGGCGCCAGGTTCTTCACTAATAATATGATGGAAATGATACCTGTAATTATTTCTAAAGCTAAAAGTTATCTTAAATAGTAAAGGCAGAAAGTATGTATAAAATAAATCTTATTTCAGGCGGGACAAAAATTTCTTATCAGCCATTATCAATTACTCTTAAATATTTGATTGATGACAAAAAAACTGTAAACAATCTCCTGAATCTTGAAAATATTTTTAACTTTAAATTTTCAGAGCTTCAAAAGAAAAACTTTCTTTCATCTGAGATTAATAGAATCAGAATTAATAAACCTTCAGGAAAACCGGATGCAGTGATATTTCAAAAAATAAAAACAGATGACTTAAATGCTGACTATTTTAGAGATCAATTAGCAGAGTTTATTGCCAATCAGCAGTCTGAAGTAATAAAAAATCTATACGTATTTATTCCATCTTTTTCTGAGGTAAAAAAATATTTTGATAATGAGGAATATTATTATCAATCATTTGCAGAAGGAATTTTGCTTGGTAATTATTCTTTTAATAAGTATAAAAAAGAAAAACAAAAAGATAAAAACCTGAACGTTTATTTTTATGCAGAAGATCAAAAGAAACTTAAGTCTGCATTAACTACTGCTCAAAATTTAATTTCATCAGTCGCTCTTACACGGGATTATCAGAATGAACCCGCTAATAATCTGACTCCGGATTTATTTGCAAAAAGAATTATTAATGAGTTGCGTCCGCTTGGTATTAAAGTAACAGTATTTGGTCAAAAAGAAATTAGAAAAAGAAAGATGGGCGGTTTAATTGCAATAGGACAGGGAAGTGTTAACAAACCTCGATTTATTGTTCTTGAATATAAACCTCAAATGAAATTCAAAAACGAAAAAACAAAAACTATCGCTTTGGTTGGTAAGGGAATTACTTTTGACACCGGCGGAATTTCATTAAAACCTTCAAAAGGTATGGGAGCAATGAAAGCAGATATGTCCGGTGCTGCAGTTGTTGCAGGAACACTAAGCGCGGCTGCTAAATCAAATCTTCCTGTTCATTTATATGGGATTATTCCCGCTGCAGAAAATATGTGCTCAGGAGAATCAATCAGACCCGGTGATATTGTGAAAATATCAAATGGGAAAAGTGTAGAAATTGAAGATACAGATGCAGAAGGAAGAGTTGTGCTTGCTGATGCATTACATTATGCTTCTCAACTTAAACCCGACCAGATAATTGATCTTGCAACACTTACAGGCGCTTGTGTTGTTGCACTTGGAGAGTTTGTTGCAGGATTATTTACTAAAGATGAACAAATGGCTGAACAGCTTTATAAAAGCGGAATAAAGACTTATGACAGGGTCTGGCGTTTGCCTTTATGGGATGATTTTGATGAATTAATTAAGAGTGATATAGCTGATGTAGCTAATCTGGGTAACACAAGATGGGCTGGAGCAATTACTGCCGCAAAATTTCTTGAGCATTTTGTTGATAAAAATATTCCCTGGACTCATCTTGATATTGCTGGGCCTGCTATGAATAATTCATCTAAAAGTTATACAAAAAAATATATGACGGGTTTTGGGGTAAGGTTATTGTTTGATTATTTATCAAACAGAATTTGAAATTGTTTTTATAAAACAGTTATAAGCACATTTTTGTGACAATAAAAATCTTTGCGACCTCTGCGTGTTTCCTTAGCGGACTTTGAGTGAACCGAAAATAAACGCATTTCACGCCAAGAGCGCAAAGAAAAGACAAACTCAAAGCACGCAAAGAAGAAATATTAAAACTGTGTTTCTCTATTTGCATAAAAGCTGTTATAATGTATCGGTAAGTTTTAGTAAAATTTTATAATAAAAAATTCCTGAAACAAGTAATTCTATTATTAAACACTCAAAAATCAGCTCTTTTATTTCGCATAAAAGTTGAAATAGATTTAAGATGGAAACAAATAAATTATAGAAAAGCTGATTGAGTTTATAAAAACAGAATGTATTTTAGAAAAAATGAAAAAAATTAAAATACTTATAATTGTTTTTTTATGTTATAATGCTTACCCTCAATCATTGTGGCAGATAAGTAAACCAAGCAACGAATTAATTAATGCTATAAAAGATACATCAATTAATCATCTCAAATCAATTTTACTAAACCAGAATTCAAATGGGTATGAATATTCTGCGGCTGCAAATTATTTGGCTTACTATTACAAAGATTCAGAGAAACAATTTCTTCTTGATAATCTACAAACAACTATTCCCTCAGATAGCTTAAGCATTGAATATTTAATTAACGTTGAGAAATTTTTTTCTGATCAAATTATCAAAGGATATTTAGGTGATTATTCAGCTATTCCTGGTTTACAAACGATTATAAATTTAGTGAATTATAAAGTTGATAAAATAATAGCTGACAGGTATTTATCTGAGGCTGGCATCTATAATAATTTTGATTTGAATAAGAATGCTTTTTTAGATTTAAATTATAGAGTTTATTCACTTCAGGGTTTAAGGGCTTATGCCAATAATCCACTATATAGAGATGAAGTGATTTCTTTACTAAGTGAAGCTATCATAAATTCATCAACTGCAAATGAACTATCAAATTATACATATTCACTTTTTTGGATTGATCAGGATTTGACCGTTGATCTATTAGATCAGAAATTTCAGGAATTTAGTGGTTGGGATAGGCAAAGTCTCTTTATTGACTTATATAAATTTGACCCGAATAACCACCCAAGAAGAAGTATGTGGGCTATCCCATTAGAACCCGACGAAGACTTACGTGCCTATTATATTCCTTTTTATCCAAGTATTGAATCCGGTATATACCCAAAAGTTTATTTACAACCTTACTGGATTAATTTTTTAAAGAATTGGTATCAAACTGAAAGCTCAACAAATATTAAAGATGATATTATTTGGTTTATTTATGATTTCAGACTATTGAGCATTAATATTGATTCAAATATTACAATAAGTGAACAAATTGAATATCTAACACAACAAACAGATAGTGTGTTTAACTACATCTGGCTCGGCGATTTGGATATTTCAAATACACTAAAAAACACTTTAAACACAGCTAAAAGTAATTTACAAAACGGAGATTCACTCGCTTGCAGAGTGCAGATAAAAGAATTTCAGGATTTAGTGGATAATGTTTATAAAGATTCATTAAATACAGATCCACGTTTTATAACAATAGAAGGCTGGAAATTTCTTTACTGGAATGCACAATACATTCTAGACAGACTGCCTAAACCTTAGGATGTTTATAAAAACTTTGTATTAAATCTTTGCGACCTCTGCGTGTTTCCTTAGCGGACTTTGCGTGAACCAACAACAAACGCATTTCTCGCATAGAGCGCAAAGAAGTAATATTAAAACTGTGTTTACTTTGTAGTAAAAACTAAAAATCACTTCATCTAAGTAGCAAGCACAAAATACGAGTGGTTATACTTAATCAAAACAATTGAACAATAGAACAATATAGCAATACAACAATAAAGTTTACAATCTATTCGTGGTTTGTTTAATCATTCCATCTTTAATTTCAAAAATTACATCCGCAAGCTTCATCAGTTCAGGATTATGTGTAACGATTACAAATGTTTTTTCATACTTATCTCTAAGCTCAAACAAAAGCTTATGAATTGATTCACTGTTAGCTGAATCAAGATTTCCGGTTGGTTCATCTGCAAAAATAATCTTTGGATTATTTGCTAAAGCTCTTGCAACTGCAACTCTTTGCTGCTCTCCGCCGGAAAGTTCTGCAGGTTTATGATTTTCTCTTTGAGTAAGTCCGACAATATCTAATAGTTTTTGAGATTCCTTTATTGCTGATTTCATACTTCTGCCATTAATCATCATTGGAATTGCAACATTTTCAACTGCAGTAAATTCAGGTAATAAATGATGAAACTGAAAAACAAATCCCATATTTTCATTCCTGAACTTTGCAAGTTTATCGTTGCCGAATTCAAAAATATTATTGTTCTCAAACATAACTTTTCCACTGTCTGGTCTGTCAAGTCCGCCAAGCAAATGCAATAACGTGGATTTACCTGCACCGGAAGCTCCAACAATTACTGATATTTTCTGCTCTTCAATATCAACAGAAATATTTTTCAGAACGTTAAGTTTGTTCTCTTTATTTAATTGATAAGACTTGTTAAGATTTTGTGCACTTAAAATTATGTCCATCTACTTATTCCCATTTGATAGATTGTAATGCATCAACCTTTGCTGCGCGCTTAGCAGGAATATAAGCTGCAATCAAAGCAAGTAAGATTGAAATCCCTGTGATAAAGAAAAAATCTGACAACCTGAGTTCCATTGGCAAAGAGTTAATTTTATATTGTGTCGGGTCTAATGGATAAATGTTGTATTGTAATTGCAAAAAGCAAATAAAATAACCGAGTATAACTCCTAACAATGTTCCTGTTAATCCAATCATTAAACCTTCATACATAAAGATTTTTAAAATCGATTTTTCTTTTGAACCTATCGATCTTAAAATACCAATATCTCTTTTCTTTTCGATAACAGACATTGACAGTGAACCAAGAATATTAAAAGATGCTACAGCAATAATAAGTGAAAGTAAAATATATGCAACCCATCTTTCTATCTGCATCATCGTATAAAGCTCTTTATGAAAATCATACCAGGTATTAATTGAATAATTTTCAGTGCCAAGCAATGCTTCAAGCTGAGCTTTAACTTTAAACGCATTATCAAAATTATTTAGTTTGATATCATAACCCTGATAAGTTTCATCATATCCCAATAAATACTGAGCATCTTCCAGTGGAACGAACATCAGGCTTCCGTCATATTCGTTATTTTGTGAACTGAAAATTCCACTGACTAAAAAAATCTGCATATTAGGCATTCCAAACTGAGTTATCACTCTCTCTATACCTTCAGGTGAAACAATAGTAATTGTATCTCCAACTAGAGTTTGTAATTTATCAGCCAGTCTTAAGCCAATCATTGCACCGGAAAAATCATCTGAGTTAAAAAATGTATCAGCTCCAT
>JAVEUY010000169.1:0-6378 GCA_034005315.1 Ignavibacteriaceae bacterium
GCGTCGCTTAAATTCAAGCTCTAGTATCAGTATCTTAGAATTCTAATTTATTCATTGAAAACCCCGAATATCTTTCGGGGTTTTTTTATGTAAAAAATCATCTAAATTGGTAAAAAAGACCGAAATTTTAACATAAATATCTTTTTAAGTTAATTATTGTGCAAAAATTCTAATAAACTATAATGGCACAATTACTGTCTTTTAATAACCAAATATTACCTTACAACAACACTTAAAGTATTTTTTCTAAGTAGTTGAAATCAAAAGAATTAGTGTTAAAAATTTTGTTGATTTTTTATTTTTTTTAAGTACTTTTAAGTGTCTTAATTGGACAGGTTTTAACTAATCACAAATAATAGGAGAATATATGAAAGAATTTGTTTCTTTCTTGTTTAATAACCTTCTAAAAAAAGGTTTACTGTTGGCAATAATTTTTACTTTTGTTGCAACTTCATTTGCACAGGAAGGTGAGAAAAAAGACACCCGTTATGGTGGATTTGCAAGAGTATACAGTATGGGTGATAATCCTTACATTATTGATCCTGATAATATAAAGGATAATACTGCATATTCTTCTGTTTACTCTAACTTCTTTTGGGGAGATATCGGATCTTCCGCCGCTTCACTAAGTGATGGTAATGGTCAATTTGCAGCATTCAACTATAGGGTAAGTAAGGAATTTACTGTTGGTGCAATGCTTAGCAGAAATGATTTTTCATCAACAAGTGTTGCTTCACTGTTTGCAAATAATTTAGTTAACAGAATTAATAGCGGTGAAACCGGAGCAAATATAGTTCCTTTAGACAACAACTTTGAACTTCTTACTTCATATTCGTTTGGAACTTTTGTAGTTGGTCTTGGAGCTTCTTATGCTTCAACAACAAATGATTTTACACCTGCAACAGGCGATGGCAATAAAAACAGTGCAAGTCAGTTTGGAGTTAATCTCGGAATTATTGGTAAACTTTCACCCCAGTTTAATTTAGATGCTGCTTTCTCTTTGGTTCTTCCTTCTGCAAAATATACACCCGGAACAGGTGACGTAATTGAAGCGAGCGGAACCTATATGATGGCTAATGCAAGAGGTTTTCTAAAACTTTCAAAAACATTTACTTTGGTACCGACAATTTCTTTCGCTAACCAAAGCGGCTCATTTAGTGTTGGTTCACAATCGACTGATTCTCCTTCTATGATGAGTATAGGAGTTGGTGTTGGTTTAAGTTACCAGATTGAAAACGTTATTATTTCCGGCGGACCTTCTTTTATGCTTGAGAGTACTACTACACCTGCTGATACAAACACTGCACAGCCCGAGTTAAAAGACAGCCGCTTTATATTCCCGGCATGGAACTTTGGTGCTGAATGGTTTTTAACTGATTGGCTGGTTGGAAGACTTGGATATGTTGCCTCAACATTTTCTGAAACAACCCAGTCAGCAGCTTCATCAACCACAGTTAACGAACAAACAAGAACTGATTTTAGTCGTGGTGATGTAAGACTTGGCGTAGGATTCAGGTTTGGAAATTTCTCTTTAGATGCTACAGTTAATGATGATATTTTAAGAGAAGGATTCAGGATTGTAGGCGGACCAAATAATACTTTTGCTTACTTATCAGCAAGTTTTGCATTTTAATTTTTATAAAAGGCTGTCTGAAAATGACAGCCTTATAAATAATTTGTTAATAATAGTGTTTTATTATTAACTTTAATATGAGCATAATTAATCAATCTAAAATAAACTTAAGGAAAAATAATGAAAAGGTTACTTTTTGTTTTCTTGATTTCTGTACTATGTACAAGCTTTAGTAATGCACAATTTAGTCCAAATAAACATCACTTAGGACCAAGTGTGGGATTTTCTTTTCTCGGCTCAACACCACAGTTTGGTTTAAATTATGAGTATGGTATGGATGTAAAAGATTTTGGACTAATCGGTATCGGTGGAATTGCCCGATATTGGAGCTATAGTGAAGGTGCTGGATCCTGGGGATGGAAGTACACAGATATTTTAATAGGTGTACAAGCTAACTATCACTTTAAAATATCAGACGGCAAATTTGATCCCTGGCTCGGTGTCACCTTGGCTTATGATGCTGGCTCAGTTTCCTGGGATGGTCCTTCTGGTCAAAGCTTTGCAACTCCAACGTATGGTGGAATGTTCTTTGGCGGTAATGCCGGAGCAAGATATTGGTTTTCACCAGCTATAGCTGTAGCTGCAAGACTTGGATTTGGTTCACTTGGTTATGGCGGATTAGATCTTGGAGTAGATTTCAAATTCTAATTTGATTTTTTAAATAATCACATAGATTTAGAGAGACTTTCATAAAGATTCAGAATGAATTTTTAAGAGAGTCTCTTTTTATTTTAAATTAAATATATCATCCATTATAGTTATTGTAACAATTCAACCAATCTAATATTAAAAGCAAAATTTTTTTTCGCTTACTCTCTGCTTATTTTTGCCCATAATATATTTTCAAAGGTTTTTAAATGAAATTCGAACGCAATGCCGGAATATTATTGCACCCCACTTCTCTTCCTTCAAAATATGGAATTGGCGACCTTGGTGATGATGCTTTTAAATTTATTGATTTTTTAGAAAAAGCAGGACAGAAACTCTGGCAGGTTTTTCCATTGGGACCAACAGGATATGGTGATTCACCTTATCAATGTTTTTCTGCTTTTGCAGGCAATCCAAATCTTATAAGTCCCGATAAACTGATAGAAGATAATTTATTAGACGAAAAAGATATTGAGAACATTCCACTTCATAATCCAAAATCAATTGATTACGGCGAAGTAATTGAGTATAAAAAATCTCTTCTTAAAAAAGCATTTAATAATTTTAAGTTTCATCAGGATAGATTTGATAAAGAGTTCAATAAGTTTTGTAAAGACAACAAAAAATGGCTTGATGACTTTGCATTTTTTATGGCAGCAAAAGAAGCTCATGGAGGAATAGTCTGGAAAGATTGGGACGAAGGACTTGTGCTTAGAAAGGAAAAATCATTAGTTCAGTGGAAACTGAAATTGTCTGATGAAGTCCTTTATCAGAAATTTGTTCAGTTCATTTTTTTCAAACAATGGAATGCTGTAAGAGAATACGTTAATAAAAAGAAGATTAAAATTATCGGAGATATGCCGATATTTATCGCTTACGACAGCGCAGACCTTTGGGCAAATAAAAATCTATTTACTGTAGATGAAAGCGGAAATCTGGAAACAGTTGCCGGAGTTCCACCGGATTATTTTTCACCAACCGGACAGCTTTGGGGAAATCCATTGTATCGGTGGAAGGAGATGGAAAAAGATGACTTCCTTTGGATGAGAGAACGATTTGCACATTTGTTTACAATGGTTGATATTGTTCGTATTGATCACTTCAGAGGCTTTGAAGCATTTTGGGAAATACCGGGTGATGCACAAACTGCTGAGTCAGGCAGGTGGGTAAAAGCTCCGGGTAATAAACTATTTAAATCTATAAAAAAACATCTGGGCGATGTTCCTATTCTTGCCGAAGATCTTGGTGTTATCACTCCACCTGTAGAAAAACTGCGTGATGATTTTGAATTTCCTGGGATGAAGATTCTTCAGTTTGCTTTTGGAACTGATATGGAAACCAAATTTCTGCCGCATAATTATATTCCTAATTGCGTTGTGTTAACCGGAGCACACGATAATGATACTACACGAGCTTATTTTGAGAAAGTAAAACTTGATAAAGATTCAGATATCTATGATCACGTTCAAAAGTATTTGAATTATTTTGAAGACGATATTGTTTATGAGTTAATCAGAGCTGCTTATGCATCGGTTGCAAATATTGTTATTGTTCCGATGCAGGATATTTTGAATCTTGGCGGTGAAGCGAGAATGAATTTCCCGGGTAAACTCGGAGGAAATTGGATGTGGCGTTTTACCTGGGATCAGATTACTAATGATCTTCATTTAAAATATTTAGGATTGGCAAAGCTTTATGAAAGACCTCCTGAACCAAAAAAAACTGAAGCAATAAAAAGCGAGAAATAATAAAGGTTAAAAAATTTTTTTAACTAAAAGAAACCATAATTACTGAATAGAATCTAATAATATCAGAAAAATAAAAGGAGTATAATTTGAAAAAAATAGCATTATTGATGATCTTATTTTCATTGTTTTCCATCGCATGCAGCGAAAGCGGTGCTAAAGATAGTTTAAACTGGGAAACAAATCTTGAAACAGCTTTGGAAAAAGCCAAACAGGAAAATAAAGCTGTGCTTGTTAATTTTACCGGCTCTGACTGGTGTATATGGTGCCAGCGTTTAAGTGATGAAGTATTTTCAGAAAACGAGTTTGAAAGCTTTGCTAATGATAATTTAATTCTTGTAAAACTTGATTTCCCCAAAAACATAGAGCAGACTGTTGAGACAAAAATGTATAACAACCAGCTTGCACAAAAATTTGGGATCCAGGGATTTCCAACAATTCTTTTATTTAATTCCCAAGGACAAATGGTATTGCAAACAGGTTATCAGCCTGGTGGTGCTGCTAATTATGTTAGTCATTTAAAAGGTTACTTATAAAATGTATTTAACTTCGGGATTGTGTGATAACAGTCCCGAAGTTTTGATTAATCTCTTTCCTAAATATTTCTGCATTAAAAAACATTTAATCTTTTACTAAATTTGTCCAGCGTAAGTTTTAGTTAAAGGAATTAATTAAATAAATTTTAATAATCTCTGAATTAACTGCTGTATATTCGTTAACTAAAAACACATTTCAAACAAACAGATAGAACATAAAAGTAATTATCAAAACTAAATTTCAGAAAAAGGTCAGCGAAATTCTTGTAATAAGACAGCACAACCAGATTGGCGATATGTTGTGTTCTCTTACTCTTTATAAAGGATTAAAGAAAAGATTTCCGGATGCACGAATTACTCTTGTTGCTGCCAAGACCAACTATAAAATTCCTTTCTTTGATATAAATCCGTTTATTGATCGGGTTATTATTTTTAATAAATCCTCATTATCATCAATTATAAGTTTTATCAAATCGCTGAGAAGCCGCAAGTATGATATTGGCATAGTTCCTTCAACTATTGTGTTGTCAAGAACGTCGCACATATTAAATTTTATTTCCGGAGTAAAACTACGGGTTGGAGTTAAATCTGTTAACGGAATTCCAAATTCATTTTCTAAACTTCTCAACATTAAATCAGATTTTTTGTGGGGCGGCGTTCATCAATCAATTCGTAATCTGCAAATAATTAATCAAATTGATTGCGATTTATCAGAAGAAGAAATAAAAAATATTAAAATTAATTTATCCGAAGAAGATTACACCTTCGCACGCAATTTTATAGCAGAAAATTTTCCTGATAGCAGTAAAAAGATTATTGCATTTCATCCGGGAGCAGGAAAAACCGATAACCAGTGGGATAAAGAAAATTTTATCAATCTTATAAAAAAAATATATGACTCTTTTAACAATAATGTTTTAATAACTTCAGGCTGGACTGACGATGAAATAATCAATTCAATTTCTTCTGCTTTGAAAACATTAAATATTAATTTTGAAATTCTACACAATGCACCGATAAAAAGACTTGCTGCTGTTTTACAAACCACAGACCTTTATATCACAAATGATACAGGAACAATGCACGTTGCTGGTTATGCTAATACAAAAATGATTTCTTTATTCGGACCTACTGATCCCAATGAATGGGCGCCAAAAGGAGAGAACCAAAAGTTTATTAAATCACCGACAGGAAAAATAAATGATATTTCTTTACAGCAGGTTTATTCGTTAGCTTGCTCATTATTAACAAAAATATAAACCAGGTATAAAAATGTGGATAGTAATCCGGATTATAATTGCAGTTGTATTACTCTTTCTTTTAGAATATTATTTTGTTAAAAAGTTAAAGTTTGTTTTTAAAGTTTTATTCCCAAAGTTCTTGCAAAAGAAACAAAAACTTTTCATCAGGATTTTTTTAATAGTTCTTAATTTATATCCGGGGTTATTGATAATTAATTTAATTTATGCTGCCATTACAAAACAATCACCATGGTTTGCGGATAGCGCATGGCTGGATTACCTTTTGATCTATCCTTTCTGGTTCCTGATTATATTAGTTCTTCAGCTAGTGATTTACTATTTGGTTTTTGATTTAATAAAGCTTCTGGTTTTACCTATTTACAAAAAGAATAAAGAAAAACTAATTAAATACGAATCAGTATTTTTTCTTATTCTTATGCTCTTTTTTGTGGTTTATATTCCAGCAGTAATTATTTACGATTACAATTCAGTAGATGTTAATAATATTACTTTTGAAAAAAAGGAACTTTCAGACTGGCTTAATGTTTTTAAGAAAGCTCTTATTTCAGATATAC
>JAVEUY010000170.1:0-6378 GCA_034005315.1 Ignavibacteriaceae bacterium
ATTACTGTTCATGCATATAATGATAGAGCTAAATATGGTTATGGCGTAGCGGTTGTTACAGATAGACATGGAAATGAAGTGGCTAGATATAATGTGCGTGTAAATGGTCAACATAATGACAGAATGGCTCCCAACGGAGATACTCCTACTGGGACATATGATATTCCTAATAAAAATATGTGGATGTCTGGTGGTTCTAAGGTTTCTTATGGACCAAATGATAGATTAAAACTTGATCCTGAATCAGGAGAAGCTTGTGAAAGTGGAAGAACTGAATTTCGAATGCATGGTGGAAGGCAAGGAGAAAATGATACGAAACAAGAACCAGATGAGCCTTTACAAAAAACAAATGGGTGTATTAGAATGTATGATGACGATATTGCAAATATGAAGACAATAACAGATGGCTTAATGGAGAATGATACAGAAGAAGTTGGCGGGCAGGTTACGGTTGTAAATGATTTAGTACAAGAAAATAATACAGGAGATAATAATAGTGTTGAAATCAATGTTACATATAATGTCCCGCAGGAAGAGAAGGGATATTGGGAAAATTATGTAAGTAACTTACTAAATGAAAATAACAATGAATAAATTATTATTGATAACTCTATTGACTTTATCTTTTTTAATTAGTTGTCACAATAATAAAACTGATGCTCAACAAAAGGAACAAATAATTGAAAAGAAAGATACTGTAGATTCTATAAAAAAAGGATTAATTAACGAAGTTAAATTAGAAAAGAAGTATTTCAAGGATATTCCATTTTATAAGGAACTACAATCTAAGTTGAGTAATGAAAAAGATACTTCTTATATATGTTCAAGACACACATTAAATAAAGTAAATAGAATTAATGTAACAGATTCTATGGTTAGTGTAGAGCATAGTGAAAATGATATTGAATATAAAATTGAAATAAAACTTAAAAGGTTTAATCCCAAAGAACATGTATTAGAATTAGTCGACACTATTTGGAAGCCTAATGGGAAAGTTGACGCATTAAAAGTAAAAAATATTATAGATAATCATATATCTTATGGTATTGATGGAAATGCTCCAAAGTTTGAAATAGCTAATTTTAGTATTAAAATAAATAATGATTTTATTGAAATACCGGCAAACTTTTATAGCGATATTTATGAGATTAATTTAGGAAATACAGAAGCCTATTATTTTAATAATGAAACATTGTTTATTTATTTAAATGGCTCAGATGCAGCAGGTAGCTATTCTGTAAAATATGTAATTGGCAGTAATGGTTATAAGACAAGGATTTTAGCCGAATACTGTGGCTATGATTTTATAGATGGAATTAACTATGATTGTTTTTAATAAAATACAATGCGTGATATAAAAATAAACACCCCGCTAGTGCGGACCGTTGTCGGTCGTAATATATAAAACCAAACCCGCCAAGAGCGGGTTTTGTTGTTTTATTGATAAGCTTGTTTCGCTTTATAGTCTCTCAGAAACGCATCCATAAGAGCGTATAGATGGTTTTTGTTCTCGTTGTCTAAGAGCTGAATCTCTTTAATCTTTTTAAGGATACCTTTATCAAGGAGTAAATCGGTACTTCCAACCAGATAATCCAACGAAACTTCTAAAGCATTGGCGATTTTAACAGCCACATCAATAGACGGTTTTACTTCGTCTCGTTCATAACGTCCTATAAGGTCACCGGAAGTTCCGGCAAGTTTACCCAAATCATTTTGAGAAAGTTTTTTAGCTTTTCTTAAGCTGGTTATGTTTTGTCCTAAAGTCATACTTATATATCAGTAAAATGATACGAATCATAAGGTTTTTACAAATTTAGGTGATAAAAATATCATAAACAAGAAAGATATTCTTTGTTTTTATCTGATAAATATTATAGATTTGTGATAAATATATCAGAAAAACTTTTTTGAATTTTTTTTTGCTTATGGAAATCTCCGAGATAAAATCCCGCCTATCGATCATACAAGTAGTCTCGCATTATGGTTTAAAAGCCAACAAACATGATTTAATTATCTGTCCTTTTCATAATGATAAAAACCCCAGCTTAAAGCTTTACTATGAAACCAATACATTTAATTGTTTTGGATGTGGAGCTGCAGGCGATGTGATCGAGTTCATTCAGTTAAAAGAAAAAAGCAATAAACACGAAGCCATACTAAAAGCCAAAGCCATGATAGATATAAGCTACACAGAAGTAAAACAAGTAAAAGAAGTTAAGCCAGTAACCCATGAAATAGATCCTTTAACAAGAACGGCTGTATTAATAAAATACCTGCAAAGCAGTAAACAAAGTATCGAGAGAAGCAATGCAGCAAAAGAATATTGCGAAAAAAGAAACCTGAATTATGCTAAACTAGGCATTGGTTATAGTAGTACAAACATGTTTTATAAATGGAGCGATCCATTAAAAGAAAATGCAGTAAAACTAAGTTTATTGTTAGCCCATCAAAACGGGTATACAAATCGATTTAGAAACTGTATCACTTTTGAATTGCAAGGCAAAGACGGAAAACCTGTTGGGATTTACGGAAGATACATAGATGAAGGCAGTGAGAAGAAACATGTTTATTTACCAGGTAAGCATTTAGGTTTTTACCCACATTATCCAAAAGCAGAAACAGAAAAACTTATATTAACAGAATCCATCATAGACGCAGCAACACTTCATCAACTACCTGAAATTACAAAAGAATACGAAATCTTAAGTTTATACGGAACCAATGGATTAACAGAAGAACACACAGAAGCAATTAAAAGCTTAAAGAACTTAAAGGAAATCATCTTCTTTTTTGATGGAGACGAAGCAGGAATAAAAGCCACTGCAAAGCATAAAGAAACGTTAATGAAGTTAAGGCCAGAAGTTGAACTAAGCACGGTAATAACACCCGATAACGAAGATGTAAATAGTTTATTAGTTGGGCATGAACCTGAAATATTTACTCACTTATTAAAAGAACGAATCCCCCTATTAAAAAAGGTTGAAAAGGAAGTCATTAAAAAAGATCTTTTTATTTTATCTGAAAATAATGAAGTAAAGTTCGAAAGTTCACATCCTGAGTATATAGTTTTTGAGCAGGGAGATATAAAAATCACCATCTGGGGCAAGATCGATATAAAACTAATCAACCGACTAAGAGCAACCTTACATATACAACTTAATAGCAATGTTTACGCAGAGTACAGAGATACGATAGATTTATATAGTAATAACCAAGTGTCAAGAATTAACCGAGAAGCATCGGCAAAACTGGAAGTAAGCAGCGAAGTAATGAGTAAAACCATAATAGAATTAACAAGGAACTTAGAGAAGTATAGGCAGGAACAAAGGGAGTATTACAGGAAGCAGGAAAAACAGGAAAGAGAAAAGAATTACGAAAAGTTCAGTGAAACAGAAATGAGAAAAGGATTACAACTTCTTGAATCCAAAAAGTTAATGCAAAAAACCTACGATTATATTAAGAACATTGGATTAATAGGAGAAGAAAAAAACGGAATGTTATTGTTTTTTATCCTGCTTACAAGAATGTTCAGTTCTCCTTTACATGCGTTAGTTCAGGGTAAAAGCGGAAGCGGGAAAACGTATTTATTAAAGAAAATAGGCGCATTAATCCCTAAGCAACATATTAGAATTACCACGGCATTAACGGAAAACACACTTTACCACTCGTTAGAAGATTTTTGGAAACACAGCATATTATTAATCGAAGATCTGGATGGAGCTTATAATGCTCTGCTTCCACTTCGGGAAATGATGACCAACCAAAGTATATGCAAATACACAACTGAAAAGGATATGAAAACAGGCGAGTTTAAACAAAAGGCATTGTATGTTGAAGGTCCTGTATGTGTTGCAGGAGCAACAACCAAAGATAAAATCTATGAAGATAATGCAAACCGAAGCTTTCAAATCCTTATTAACGAGAGCCACGAACATATTGAAAGAGTATTGGAATATCAAAGGCGTTACATATCAGGATTAACAGAGAGAAAAACGGAAGAAGAAATCCAACTTGTATTTAAGACAGCACAACTCTATTTACGACCAATAGAAGTAATTATCCCTTTTGGAAATGACTTGAGAATACCTGATTATGTTTACAAGAAGCTAAGAAGCAATAGCCATTATATGACCTTGATAAAAGCAATAGCTTTCTGGAATCAGAAACAACGAAAAGTAAAAAACTTACCTGATGGAACACCCTACATAGAAGCAACATTGGAAGATGTAGAGTGGGCAAACTATTTAAGCAAAGAAGTTCTACTCCGTAAATCCGATGAACTGTCAGGAGCATTAAGGGGCTTTTTTGAGACTATAAAGAACCTTGTAAAAGACACAGAACAGAAGTGTTTTTATGTAAAACCGATCAGGGAAAAGTTAAGAATGAATCCAATGCAAATAAGCAGGTATTTAAGGGAGCTGGATGCACGTGGTTACATACAAAAAACAGGCGGAAACCGCAAGAATGGTTATGAATATGAAGTGTTGGTGTGGGATGATTACGAAAGATTAAAATCAGGAATTAATGTACTGGATGAAGTCCTTGCAAACCTAAAAAAGAAGTATATCATATAGTATAACATAAGTATAACAAGCTGAAATGTTACACTTAACTCACAGTAAAACAAAAAGTAAGAAGCAAAAATCCGAAGTATAACAAGTATAACAGGAAGGATATAAAGACGGTGAAGCACTTACCACTAAAAAATACAACATACAAAAACCTTGAAAATGGATTTACAAACTGGTTAGAGACATTGGGATATGCACGAAGTACAGTTGATGGATCACCGAGTTATGTAAAAGCTTTTTTCTTTTATCTGGAATCAAAAGAGATCTTCTTCATAGATAAAATAACAAACTATGTAATCAGAGATTATTTTGTTTACTTATCGAGACGAAAGAATCAGAATAAAGCAGGATCATTAAGTTTAAACAGCTTACGGAACAACCTGGGCGCATTAAAACGATTTGGTAAATACTTACGTGAAACAGAACAAGGAAACTTGGAAGTAGAAATGCATTTACCGGTAAATAAATACCCGGCAAAAGAAATATTAACTCAAAAAGAAATCAAAGAGCTTTACGAAGCAACAGATCAGACCATTTTAGGAATGAGAGACAAAGCCATGTTATCGGTTTATTATGGTTGTGGATTAAGAAGAAATGAAGGAGTTAGCTTAAATGTGGAAGATATTTTATTAGATCGAAACAAGCTTATTGTAAGAAAGGGAAAAGGTTATAAAGAACGAATTGTTCCAATAACAGGGATTATAAAAGATGATTTAGAAAGTTATATGAATTATGCACGAACAGTTTTAACAGAGAGAAATCCACAAGAGAAAGCTTTTTTTATTGGTTCACGTGGTAATCGAATAAGTGGAAATATGCTTTATGAGCGATTAAAACAGTTAAGAGAAAAAGCAGGAATCATTAAAGAAACAGGATTACACACCTTACGACATTCAATAGCTACACATTTACTTCAAGATGGAATGCAAATAGAATATGTAAGCCAGTTTTTGGGTCATAGTTCATTAGAATCAACACAAATTTATACACATTTATCCGCCGAAGGAGGACTTATCAAATGAAATTGCCTGAATATGTTTTTGAAAGTGTTCAGATAAAAAAAGAAATTATAAAGTTCAGAGATTACCTGAAAGAAAGGCGTTTTGCTAAAAACACAATCTCTCCTTATGTAAATTATGCATCTTACTTTTTAGATTGGTTAGAACAAAGCAACCAGAGAGCAGAAGAAATAAGTTATAATGACATTTTAGAGTTCATAGATTATTGTAGAAGTAACGGAAAACATAATCAGTTAATCAATCGGATATTATCAGCAATAAGGCATTATTATGGTTATTTAAGTCAAAGAAAAATAATCAGGAATCCAGCTGCAGGAATTTACCTGAAAGGAATAAAAAAGACAGTTCCGCAAGATTTATTAAGCTTCGAAGAATTGGAAGAACTTTATAAGCAATACAAAATATTAGACAACAGAACCCAAAGAAATAAAGCCATATTAGGAGTTTTAATTTATCAATATCCAACAGCAGAAGAACTGAAAAGGCTACAAATAACAGATGTAAATTTAAAAGACGGACAAATTTATATGCAGGGAACACGACAAAGTAACGGAAGAATGTTAGAATTAAAATCCTTTCAGGTAATGGAATTGCAGGAATATTTAAATGAAGTAAGACCAAAATTATTAAGCAAACCAACGAATCAGCTTTTTTTAAGTATGAAAGGAAATAAATGTATAAAAGCCAGTTTACATCATATGTTTATAGCTTTAAAAAAGATTAATCCTGAGATTAAAAACCCAATGCAAATACGAATGAGTATGTTAGGTTATTTGCAAAAAACGGTT
>JAVEUY010000171.1:0-6355 GCA_034005315.1 Ignavibacteriaceae bacterium
TCTGAAATAAAATGGGCAATATTACCGAGTAGATAAGCCGGATCTGCTTCATCATTTATAAATGTATATGATTCAAGCCTCTGATTTTTCGTTGCATCCCCGTCAAATTTTTTACCGACCAGATTCATCAGATGATATTGAATATTTAAATCCAAATTTAATCCGCCAAGACTGAATAACACACCGCCACCTCCGCCGAAACCAATACGGCTTGCAGATTCAATATTTCTCTCGTCACTTGGTAATCCGTTAGGCGCGCTCTTAAACTGAACAGTACCACTGAATGTGTTTAAAGATATGAATGCATCAAAATAGGGTGTTATGGGCGAAAGAGGAATATCAAATTTAAATTCGGGACCAAGCCTGAGAGACAGAACTTTATTGGAAACATCAACAGTACTATTATTATTTCCTTCAATAATTTCACCTTCTCCTGAGAAATTTGAATAACCGATTTCGCCAAAGGCATTGATAAATAATAATCCCAAACGAACTTTACCATGAAAATTATATCCGGAATTCATTCCGTATTTTGTACCTTTGTAAAAATCTACGGTAGTTCCTCCATAATCAGCTGTGGGGAGAGAATAGCCGGCACCCGCACCAATCTGAAAAGTAATCTGAGCATTTGCTTGAGTTGAAAAAAGAGAAAAGAATAAGACGGTCAGTAATATTGGAATGTATAAGTTTTTCATTTTACTACTCTTTCTAAATTGTTACACTTAAACTTAAGGAAAATATTTTTAATATTTAACAACAAACATAAAATTGATTGCCAAAAAATCAGTTAGTATTTTTAGATGTATGGATTCAAAAAAATACAACAACACTAAACTTTTTATCGGAATAACTAAAGGGGTTATAAGTTTTATACTTTTATTCCTTTTTGTATTTCTCGGCTACAGTTTAAGTTTGGAAGAGTTTATACACTCTTATACGCAAAATGATTACCTTGTTTTTATTCTTTATGTATTTGCAATTGGAATTATTTCATCCATCCTTTTTGCTCCTGTTAATTTTTATACAGGCTATTATCTCGAGCAAAAATATAATTTATCCAATCAGACATTTAAGAAATATATTTTAGAGAATATAAAATCAATGCTTGTCGGACTTGTTATTGGTGTTCCGATATTGCTGCTTTTCTTTTTTGTTTTGAATCAATTTAAAGACTTGTGGTGGCTTGTTTTTGCTTCAGCTATGTTTTTAATTTCAGTTGTGCTGTCTCAGATTTTCCCGATTCTTATTATGCCGATTTTTTACAAAATTATCCCTTTGCAGGACGAAGAATTAAAATCAAGAATTACTAAACTTGCCGAAGGAGCAGGAATTACTGTCCAAAATGTTTTTTCGTTTAATATGAGTAAGAATACAAAAAAAGCAAATGCTGCTTTTACAGGATTAGGAAAAACAAAGCGGATTATTCTTGGTGATACTTTACTTAACGATTACACAAAAGATGAAATCGAAACTGTAATTGCTCATGAACTTGGTCATTATAAACATAAACATATTCAAAAGAATATTTTGTTTGGAACTGTTACAAGTTTTTTAACTTTTTTTATTATTTCGCTTTTATACAAACATTCAATTGGCTGGTTTGATTTTAATAGTATATTACAAATTGCTGCTTTACCAATTTTAAGTTTGTGGGCAATGATTATCGGACTGATACAAACGCCAATATCAAATATTCTTTCAAGAAAATATGAATATGAAGCTGACCGGTACGCAATTGAATCAACATTGAAGCCGGATAGTTTTGTAAATACTTTAAACAAGTTAACAGATCAAAATCTCGGTGATCGTCAACCTCATCCGTTTGTTGAATGGTTTTATTATTCACATCCATCAATAAAAAATCGGATTGAAGCTTTAGAAAAATTTGCAGATGAAAAAGGAATTGTTCAGGAAAAGATTGATCTAGTTGAAGAGGTTATACTTTGATAACTTACATTAAAATATTTTTTATTTTAATTCATACATTTATTTGTTCAATCTTTGCATTGATTTTTATTGCAGTTGACAGAACATTTACGCTATATCATTATCTGGCAAAATATTTTCCATTTGGTGTGTTATTAATTTCGGGAGTTAGAGTAAAGATGACCGGACTTGAAAATATTGATCGCAAAGCAGTTTATATTTTTGCTTCCAATCATTCAAGTCTGCTTGATATAACAGCATTGCAATGGGGCGTTCCTAACAGAATGAGTATGATATTTAAAAAAGAACTTGCAAGGATTCCTTTTTTCGGATGGCAGTTGTATCTTGGACCTTACGTAGTTGTTGATAGGAAAGATCCGCAGGCTGCAATGAAGAGTCTGCAAAGAGCAAAATGGATTATGGATAAAAAGAAAATTTCCATTTTGGTTTTTCCAGAAGGCACAAGAAGTAAAACAGGTGAGGTACAAAGTTTTAAGCGCGGTGCATTTTATCTTGCTGCACACAGCGGTTATCCTGTCGTTCCGATTACAATAAACGGAACTGATAAAATTATGCCGAAAGGAACATTTAAATTAAAAAGCGGAACCATCTATATGCACTTTGATAAACCAATTTCAACTGCTGATATAAAATCCAAACCGGATGAAATTGAATTGATGGAAAAAGTAAGAAAAATAATTATCAGTAATCAGGAAGAGAAAAAATAATGTCAGTTACAAAAAAAGATATTGAGAAAATTGCAGAACTGGCTAAGCTGAAATTCAAAGATGAAGAATCAGATAGTTTTGTTCCTCAGATGAATGAGATACTTTCTTATATGGATAAACTTAATGAGCTTGATACAGAAAATGTAGAACCGCTTTCACATCCTGTTGAACAGGTAAATATTTTTCGTGATGATAAATTAAAACCATCTGTCTCAACTGAAGAAGCATTAAAAAATGCTCCTGATAAAACAGATAGACATTTTAAAGTTCCAAAAGTTATCGGTGATAAATAATGGCAAAGAAGGGGAAACCAAAAAAAAGTAATCCGTTAGTTCTTGGAGTAATTCCTGCCAGATTTGCTTCAACAAGATTAATGGGAAAACCGCTTGCTGATATTGGCGGCAAATCACTTTTGCAGCACACATACGAAGGAGCATGCAAATCCAAACTTATTGATAAAATTGTTATTGCTGTTGATGATGACCAGGTTGCAAAGACTGCTAAGAAATTCGGAGCTTCGGTTATAATGACTCCAAAAGATTGTCCAACCGGTTCTGACAGAATTGCTATCGCTGCAAAAGAATTTCCCAGAGCTGATATTATTGTTAACATTCAGGGTGATGAGCCTTTTATAAGCGGAATGATGATAGATCAGGCTATCGAACCGCTTATATTTGATCCTGATGTTAATGTTTCTACTTTAGCAAAATTGATCGATAAGGTAGAAGAGCTTGAATCACCTTCGGTAGTAAAAGTTGTTTTTGATTATAAAAATTTTGCACTGTATTTCTCAAGATCTCCGATTCCATTTGTTCGCGATGCAAAAAATTCAAAGGAGATGATAGAACGAGCTGATATCTATAAACACATTGGTTTGTATGTTTACAGAAAAGAATATTTAATTGAGTTCACTCAACTTGAACCTACTGATCTTGAACAATGGGAAAAGCTTGAGCAGTTAAGAATGCTGGAAAACGGTTTTAAAATAAAGATTGTTGAAACAGAATTTGACAGCTTTTCTGTTGATACGCCTGAGGATCTGGAAAAAGCAAGAAAAATTTATTCTAAACTAAAAAAGATTGAGTTAGCAAAATGATTACACCAAAAAAAATACAATTCGCAAATATTCCTACTCCATTAGAGGAAATAAAATTTGCAGGAAAATCCTTTCTGATTAAACGCGATGATCTTACTGGTTGTGAGTTATCCGGAAACAAAATAAGAAAACTCGAATACTTACTTGCTGATGCAAAGCGGCAGAAAGCTGATATTATATTTACTTCAGGCGGTGATCAGTCAAATCACGCAAGAGCAACAGTAATAGCAGCAAGAAAAATCGGATTAAAAACAAAATTATTCCTTTGGGGAAAAGATTCTTTAACACCAAATGGAAATTATTTTCTCGATAAAGTTTTTGGAGCCGATGTTCAATTCTTTTCCGAAAAAGAATACCAAAATGTAAATGATATAATGTTTGAACAAAGAATGGAATTACTTAAAAAAGGTAAGAATGCTTATGTATTCCCCGGCGGTGGTTCAACAACACTTGGAATATGGGGATATATTAATTTTATAAATGAACTGAAAAAACAAATTGATCTGAAAAAGATAGATTCAATTGTTACCGCAGCAGGCTCAGGCGGAACAGCGGCAGGAATGTTAGTTGGCGCTGCATTGAATAAACTAGATATAAAAATAATTGCCGTGCATGTTTTGATGTCAAAAAAAGAAATGGAAAAGCAAATCTTGCAACTTGCAGAAGGTTGTATTCTGGATTATAAACTTGACTGCAAAATAAATCCGGATAATCTTGAAGTAATAAGTGGTTATTCAAAAGAAGGATATAAAAAGATTTCTGAAACAAAATTAAAACTGTTAAGAAAGTTTGCACTTGAATCCGGAATATTACTCGATCCGGCATATACAGGAAAAGCTTTTGCAGCTTATTATGATAGGTTTATAAAAACCGGTAAAGGGAAGAAAAATATTTTTGTTCATACCGGCGGATTATTTGCAGTTTTTGCTAGAACAAAAGAATATCTCGGCTAAAAAAATATTTTATATTTAAATAAGCACTTTATGTGATTTATTTCTAATTTATTATAAGTTATTTTTAAAAAAGTAACATTAATTATCTTTTTAAGAAATTATGGAAAGAGAAAATATGGATTGCATCTTTTGTGATATTGCATCAAAAGAATCTGATGCTGAAGTAATCTTCGAAAATGAAAAATTTATCGCTTTCCTTGATATAAATCCTGTAAACTTCGGTCATACATTAGTAATACCGAAAAATCATTACGATAATTTTTTAACCGTAAAAACAGAAGAACTTAACGAATTAACAAAGCTTGCTCAATATCTTGCAGGTGTTGTTAAACGTGCAGTTAAAGCAGATGGTTTTAATATTATATCCAACAATGGTGCTAGTGCAGGTCAATCAGTATTTCATTTTCATTATCATATCATTCCGCGTTTTGAAAACGATGCACATATGCGCCCGAGAACAATACAGTATAATAATAATGAGATGAGTAAATACGGTGATTTGATCAGAGAGTCTGTAAAAAAATATGAGGGCTTATTAAATGGATAATAAAATCAGGGTAATAGTTGCAAAATCCGGATTGGATGGACACGACAGAGGTGCTAAAATTATTGCTGCTGCTTTACGCGATGCAGGTATGGAAGTGATTTATACCGGACTTAGACAAACACCTGAAATGATTGTTGAAGCAGCTTTACAGGAAGATGCTGATGTTATTGGTATTAGTATATTATCCGGTGCTCACATGACAATCTTTCCGAGAATTATGAATCTGCTGAAAGAAAAAGGTATGAATGATATATTACTGACAGGCGGCGGAATCATTCCTGAAGAAGATATTTTAAAATTAAAAGATATGGGTGTTGGTAAATTATTTACACCCGGTACCTCAACAGTAGATATAGCCGAATATATAAAAGAGTGGAGAAAACTTAATCCACGTAAAAATTAGTTTATAACTATTTGACAAATAATTTTTGTGAGGTTTGCTATGAAAAAGCCTTTGCTTTTTGTTTTCCTTTTTATGTCTGTTTCATTTCTAAATTATTCACAGACTCTTTTAGAAACTGTTAATCTGCCAGCCGGAACTTTTTATAATAATAGTTATGGATTGGTTTATAATTCAGGAAAGTATTGGATTAGCTCAAGTTCCTCAACAGCAGGTAAACATTTAATCAATGCCGTAAACAGCAGCGGTGTGCAGGTTGATTTTTTGAACTTTACACCTGACTGGATTAAGGAATCACAGGGGCTTGCTTTCGATGGAACAGATTTCTGGTACGTTGAAAGAAAAACTGCTTACTGCGATTTGCAAAAATTATCAACAAGTGGTGTGGTTATTGACTCAATTTCTACAAAAGAATTTTTTGGTACTAATGGCGCATATATTGGCGGTGCAGCATGGGATGGAACTGGTCTTTGGATTTCAGTTTATTATCCGGATGCTGCTGCAGCATTGTATAAAAGTAATGTAGCTGCAAGAGCAATTGTAGATACAATACCGGTAGTTGGATTACAGCCGCAGGGAGTTACTGTTAAAGGTGATACAATCTTTTATGTTATGGATAGTTTCCAGGGAGATGATGAAAAGATCTTTGCTGTAGATCTGAATACTAAAAATGTATTATTCTCATTTCATGTTCCTGAAACACCA
>JAVEUY010000172.1:0-6344 GCA_034005315.1 Ignavibacteriaceae bacterium
TGTTTGTTCTAACACTTTTTTAGATAACTCAACGCCACCATCATTTCTACCAACACTTTGAGCTTCAATCATAGTTGTTCCACTTCCAAGAAACGGATATAAAATCCACTCTTCTTTTTTTGTATATCTGCGCAAAAGCTGATTGGGAATTTGCGGAATAAAATTTCCCCAGTAGCCTGCATGATGAACTCCGGAGCTGTCCCGTTTATCCAGTATCCATAAGCTGTCTGTGATTAAATCATCATATTCTTTCCAGCGATTAAGATTCAGATCGTTAATTTTATTGTGCTTGGTTTCGGTTAAACTTTTCATCAATCTTTTGATGTAATATTTTGTTCGTTCAAGAGTAAGAGTTTCAAGTATCTGATTTATTTCTCCTGAAATAAAACCTTTTGCAACAGAAACATCATTAACTAAAATATCTTTTTTTCTGCTCTTCTTGATTTCTGATAATAAGGCAGAAAAATCATTTTTAATTTCTGTTAAATCAGATTTTTTTAATGAGTCGGAAATAAATTTTATTAAATCGCTTTTCATTCCGGTTAAACTGTTCTTTCATTAATTTTTATAATGATTTTGCAAATCAAATTTAACCAATTCAATAAAGTTCTAAAACAATCAGACAGCCTTCTAAAAGAAATTATGGTTCGTTCGATTAATTTTCCTTTTTATTTTTATCCTGCTTTTTCTATTATGCAGCATCAATTAAAAACAAAAAGGATATAAAATGCCGATTGAAGCAAACAAGGTTGTTACTTTGAATTTTAAATTAACTGATGATAACGGAAATGTTTTGGATTCCACTGATCAGGGCGGACCGTTTTTATTTATCAGCGGAAAAGGAATGGTTTTATCCAAACTTGAAGAAGCGGTAAGCATAATGATGATTGGAACAAAAAAACAATTGAAGCTTGATGCTGTTGATGCTTATGGAAATTATAATGAACAAATCGTGCAGGTAGTCGGGAAAGAAAATTTTCCTGATGATTTTGTTTTAGAAGTCGGAATGGAGTATGTAGCAAGCAATCCTGATGGCGTTCAAATGCCCTTTACTATTACTGAAGTTAATGGCGAAGAAATAACAATCGATTTTAATCATCCTCTTGCTGGAATAAATTTAAATTTTGATTTAGAGCTTCTCGATGTAAGAGATGCAACTGCCGAAGAACTGGCTCACGGACATGTTCACGGTCCCGGCGGACATCATCACTGATTTTTTGTTTATTATATATTGTTAATTATATGGAGAATTGATAATTCAATTCTCCTTTTATTTTATCAGAATGATTTAAGTTATTAATGGCTGATGTATCAGTTTTAAGTTATAGTGATTTTCAGAAAATAGTAAAATCAGAGTCCGCCGTGTGTTTTTACTTAAGCACGCCGGATTGTAATGTGTGTAAAGTATTAAAACCAAAAGTTATTGAAATGATTGAGAGAGATTTTCCCAAAATTCAATTTCATTACATTGATTTAAACGAAGCCAAAGAAATATCAGGTCAGCTTTCTGTATTTACCGTTCCCACAATTCTTGTTTACTTTGAAGACAAAGAAGCGATAAGAGTCTCAAGAAACACTCATCTTTCTGAACTAAAAAATCAAATCAGCAGATATTATAATATGATTTTTGAATAATTAACTATTCTACAAAATATTAAAAGTTAAATACCTTACTTTTTATTCTTTAATTAATTTTATACTTCCTTCTTCCGGCACCTTTACTTTATAAGATTTTTTTTCTTTGTTCTTTAATGATGTATCTCGCAGCCAGGGATTATAAAGTTTAAGTGTTTTATAATTAATACCAAGCGATACAGCGTAGTCAGCGAAATCAGCGACAGATGAATTAAGCTCTACTTCTTTAAATCTTAAAGGCTGATATAGATCTCCCGGACTTATATCATAACCATAAGATGCAGGATTTTCCATTATCAGTTTCATTGCAGTTATTCTTGCAACGTAACGAGAAGTTTCTGTATTGAGAACAAGGTTCCAGTAATTTGTTGCTTTCTGAATACCGCTCCATTTTCCAATTCCGCTTGTACCTGCATTATAAGAGGATGCAGCCATAGTCCAGTTTCCAAACATATTGTAAGCTGTGTTAAGATATTTGCAGGCGGCAACCGTAGATTTCTCAACATCATATCTTTCATCAACTTCGTTGTTAACAAGCAAGCCGTATTGTGCAGCCGCAGATTTTATAAACTGCCAGTAACCCGTTGCTCCCGCAGGTGAAACAACATTATCAAGATTGCTTTCAATCACCGCAAGATATTTAAAATCATCCGGAATATTATTTTGTTTTAAAATCGGCTCGATAACGGGGAACCATCTCGCAGCTCTTTTAATTGCAAGTATTGTTGCTGAATGCCAATATGTATTTACAAGAATTTCACGATCAACTCTTTCATACACTTCGAAGTTTTCCAAAGGAATTCTTTCACCAAAAATAAACAGACTGTCAGGAACCTTTGGAGAGACGATTTTATATTCCTGCGGAAACAAACCATCTGCATTGTTATCTGTTTTTGCAAAAGTATTATTAGTGAAGGATAAGTTTGTTGATATATATATAACTCCAACTACACTTAATACACCTGCTGCGAAATAATAAAATTTAGATTTTTTTAATATAGATTCTTTAATTTTTTGAAAAATATTCATTTGTATTCCTGCTGTTTAATATCTTAATAATAAAAATACTTCTTATCCCGAAGATAAAAATAAGTGTGATTATATTTGCTGTAGAAATAAATATTCAGAAGAAATAAGAGATTTAATAAATCAGCTAATAACAGATTTTTATATAATTATTTTTGAGGTAATATTGAACGAAGTAAAAGCTAATAAAGATTATAATCCTGAAATGCATTCTGCCGAACATATTCTGAATCAGACAATGGTTAGAATGTTTAACAAAGGCAGATCGTTTTCAAATCATATCGAAAAGAAAAAATCCAAATGTGATTATCACTTTGATCGCAATTTAACAGAAGGTGAAATTGAAACGATAAACAAAAAGGTAAATGAAATCATTCAGCAGGATCTGGAAGTGACTGAAGAATTTTTACAAAGAGACGATGCGATAAGAAGTTTTAAACTTTCTCAATTACCGGACGATGCAGGAGATACAATCCGCATAATTAAAATAGGCGATTATGATGCATGCCCTTGCAGCGGAGTTCATGTAAGCTCTTCAAAACAAATAGGAAATTTCCGGATTATCTCAACAAGTTTTGAAAATGGAGTTTTAAGGGTAAGATTTAAACTGCCGAAGGAGTAATAATTTTAACTTAAGATTATAAAATTAATTATTGTTATTTCTAATAACTGTATTTGTTTTATTGATCTGATTTATCAAAAAGAAAATTAGAGTAAGAAAAAGAAATGTCACCCTTTGATCCCGCATACGGGACAAGCAGCTCAGGGTGACATTCAATTAAAAATTATTTTCTATCACTTTCTCTTATTCAATATCTTTTCTATTTCATCCATTACTTTATTCATTTTATTCATCGTCAGTTCAAATGCTTCTGATGACAAAGGATCAATTCCTGCCTCTTTAATTAATTCAGCAGGATACTTAGAGCCGCCGCCTTTCAGTATCTTATAGAAATTATCTACAGCAGGCGCTCCTTCATTAACAATCTTTTCTGCAAATGCAGTTGCATAGATCAGCGAAGTTGAATACTGGAATACATAATAATTATATCCCATAAAATGAGGAATATAAGCCCACTCATATTGAATATACGGATCAACAATACAATGTCCTGCATCGTGCCCGTAATATTTTTTAACTATATTATAATAAATATCGGAAAGATCTTCACCTGTTAACGGCTCGCCCTGCTCAACCCGGTTATGTATCTCAAGTTCAAACTCTGCAAAGGAAGTCTGGCGGTAAATTGTAGTTCTTAATAAATCAAGATAACTGCCGAGCAGGAAAAGTTTTTCTTCATCGCTCTTTGCATTCTTAACCATATAATTGTTTAAAAGAGTTTCATTAATCGTTGATGCAATTTCTGCAACAAAGATCGCATAATCGGCTTTTGGAAACGGCTGATTTGCATTTGAATAAAAGCTGTGCATAGTATGACCAAGCTCGTGAGCAAGTGTGGACAGCGATTCATAATCATTATTCCAGTTCATTAAAATATAAGGATGGGTATCATAAGCTCCGCCTGTTGAATAAGCTCCGCTGCGCTTTCCTGCTGTGGGAATATAATCAATCCATCTGTCGTTAAAAGCTTTTTTTAATGTGGCAAGATAATCTGATTTAAGCGGAGTAAGTGCATCCTGAATTATCTGTTGCCCTTCTTCTATTGTAAACTTTAAATCAGCTTTTTTTACCAAAGGGGTATAGAGATCGTAATAATGTAAAGTATCAACACCGAGCATTTTTTTCTTCATGTCCAAAAATCTGTGAAGAGTCGGAAGGCTTTTGTTTATCTGTTCAATCAATGTTGTATAAATAGTTGTCGGCAGATTATCTCCGTTTAGTGCTGATTCCAAAGATGAACTGTAATTTCTGTTCTTTGCAAACACCCAGTCTTTTTTAACCTTCCCAACAAGATTAGCTCCGAAAGTATTTTTAAAATCTCCGTAGCTGTTAAAGAAAGTTTTAAAAATATTTTTTCTGTCATCCCGGTTTTCGACTGCTCTTACGCCCGTAAATGCAGCAGGAGAAAGTTCAACTTCGCTTCCATCCGAAAGAGTAACGCCAGGATTTGGTTTTTCACCGTCAGCAAAAATTGAATAAACAGTGCTCTGATTTCCCGCGATTAAACCGAAGCTTGCTAATATCTTTTCCTCATTTTCTGATAAAGTATGCGGACGCAGTCTCTGAATGTTATCAATAAAAATTGAATACAGTTCAAGTTCCAGTTTTTCATTAAAAAATTTTTCGATCTTTTCTTTCGGAATACTTAAAATTTCAGGTTCAAAGAAAGAAGCTGTTTCCCCAAACTTTGTTCCGATTGCTGATAGCCTTTGAAGCAGTGCCTGATTTTCAGAAATACGCACATCTTCGTTGCTTAAGTTGCTGGCATAAGTAGCTGCCTGTGAAAAGATTTTATACAAATCAAAGTAAGAGTTTAGTGCATTTAATAAATTATCTGAGCTTTCACCGAGCCTGCCTTTATAATCTGCAAAGCTGTTAATACCTGCTTCAACTCTATCCAGATCTGCTTTCCAGTTATCAAGCGATTTATACATATCAGAAAGATTCCATTTATATTTATCCGGAACATCTTTTCTTTGCGGTGATTGCGGATAGATTGAAACGGTAAAAATAAAAAGCATCAGTGTATAAAAAAGAAATAATTTTTGCTTAGACATTTTTTCACCTGTTGGTTTTATTAGAATTTGCAGAGTAAACTTATAAAGAAAAGAATCTTTAAAAAAGATATTTATGATAAACGGCAGATAAATATTGTAGTGACCGAACTCCTGTTCGGTCAGAATGAGCAAAATTATTTTTAGATGAAGTTTAATAAAAACAAACCCAACTCCGTTAAGAAATTGGGTTTGTAAATATCAGATGTTACTTTAAAAGCATCATCTTTTTAGAAGAAATGTATTCACCGGATTGTAATTTATAGATGTAAACTCCGCTTGCAAGTTTACTTGCATCAAAGGTTACCTCATATCTGCCCGCAGGTTTTTCCTCATCAACTAAAGTAACCACTTCTTTTCCAAGAATATCATAAACTTTTAAAACAACTTTCTGCAAAGTTAATCCCTGGGAGGGATTTAGAGAGGCAGGCATATCATATTTTATTGTTGTGCTTGGATTAAAGGGATTTGGATAATTATTATAAAGCATATAGCTATCTGGAGTTGTGCCTGGTTCATCTATATTTATATTGCCATTTCTTTTATTGGTTAATATATTAAGCTTAGTAATAAACTCACTATTATCAGCAGTTTTATATTTAGCGGATACTCCTTTAGAAAGTACATTATCTTCAATTAATAATGCTGTTGTTAAAGCATTTATCTCATTATAAAAAGAGATATCGTTATCCTGGTTGCTGTAAACAAGCTCATCAAACCTTTCAATAGCTGCAATATACTCACTATCTGCAACCAGGCACATATCATTAAGATGAGAAACTGCGCCTATAAGAATACTATCATTTAACACTTCTAGCCTTGACTGATAATAATTTTTTAATTGTTCAAAATTCATCCCATTGATCTTACACCCTAAAAGTGGATACTAAGTTAAGCAACTTTTTCATTTAATTCTCTTCTGTTTTTTTCTTCAAATTCAACCGGTGATAAATATCCTAAAGATGAATGAAGTCTTCTTCTGTTATAATTGATTTCTATGTATTCAA
>JAVEUY010000173.1:0-6302 GCA_034005315.1 Ignavibacteriaceae bacterium
ATCTCAGATTTCCGGAGCTTTATAGATTTTACGGTAAAGAGAAAGCTGATATTATAATTGACATTGCAAATTGGCCTGATACAAGAATTGATCATTGGCGGACTTTGTTAAAAGCACGTGCAATTGAAAATCAATGTTTTGTTATTGGAGTAAACAGAGTTGGCAGCGATCCTCACGTAAGCTATAATGGTTTCAGTTCTGTGTTTAATCCGATTGGCAAGGAATTAGCAGCAGTTGAAAGTGAAGAAAAAGTAATTGAAGTAGAAATTGATAAAGCTATTGTAAATGAGGTAAGGAATAATTTACCTTTTTTAAATGACATTAGATTGATCTGAATATTAGCTGATTAGAAAATTTAAGAGCAGATTTTTTTGATTTATACTTGCTTCGTTTTTATCATAATTAAATGAATTGTAACACCTGCAGCAATAGCAAACAGAAGGAATTTCATTGGTAAACTTTCTGTTAACAGAAATGCTGAAATCGAAATTGTAATCCATAGAAATAATATGTTTATGATTTTGCTTTTAACAGTTAATCCTGTTTTATCCTGATAACTTTTTATATAAATCCCAAGGATTTTATGGTTTCTTAACCATTCGTTTGCTTTAGGCGAACTCTTTAAAAAACATGCAGATGCAAGAATTAAAAAGATAGTAGTAGGCAGCAGTGGTAGAAAAATACCGATTATTCCAATTGCAACGAGAAGAAATCCGCTAAGTAAATATAAATACTTGTAAATAGCAGGTATAGAATTGGTTTTTATTATCTGTTTTTCTTCCATACTTATAAAATCATTTTATCTTAAAGCCAAAATAATAAATTTTGAATAAATTATGATTAGTTTTTTTTATTTATTATAGTCATGTGCTTATTTTATAAATCGGTATTAAAATCTGAACTAAAAGATACTTTAATAATTTTGTTAACATAAAAACTTATAAACAATAATATGCAAGAACTAAAAAGAAAAATTAATTTTTTTGATTGTGATCCGGCAGGAATAATTTTTTATTCGAGGATTTTTGAATTTTGTCATTCAGCTTACGAAGAAATGATCTCAGGTTTTAATCTTAAAGAAAATTACTGGATGAATGATGATTATGTTGTTCCGATAATTCATTCGGAAAGTGAGTATGTAAAACCAATCAAATATGGTGATCAGATTACTATTACTGTTCAGGTTTCGCAATTACGCGATTCATCTTTTGAGTTAATGTACACTATAAAACGGGATAAAACATTATGCAGTCACGTTAAAACAGTTCATGTATTTGTTGATAAAAAGAACTGGAAGAAAAAAGAAATATGTAAAGATTTAAAGGAAGGTTTAAAGAAACATATTATTTAAATATTTTTTTTATTTTTTCTCTATCATATTTACCCAGACTTGTTTTTGGCAGTTCGTCAGCAAAGTAAATTTTTTTTGGAATTTTATATCCTGCAATCAAGTGTTTTAAGAAATCTTTAATCTTCTTTTCATTTATTGATTTATCATCAGTAACTAAAACACACACAACAATTTGTCCCCATATTTTATTTTGCTGCGGAAAAACACAAGCTTCTTTTACGTTATCGATTTTTAAGATAGCTCTTTCAACTTCAACCGGATTTACATTCTCACCGCCGGTAACAATCAGGTCGTACCTGCGCGCTTCAATAAATAAATAACCATCTTTATCAATAGTACCAATATCACCTGAGTGATAGAATCCATCAATCAATTTATCAGCAGTGGCTTTCTTATCATTAAAATAATTTTTAAACAAACTATTTGTTCTGATTAATATCTCCGATTGTTCCGAAGTTTTTATCTGAACATTTGCAAAAGGTTTTCCTGAAGATAACGGTTTGTTTTTTATTTCACTTGCAGAAATAGCTGTTATCATTGATCCGGTTTCTGAAGAGCCGTAAACACGATATGGCTTCCAGCCAAATTTATCTGCTTCTGTAATTAATTCATCATCAATAAAACCTCCGCCGATAAGTGAAACTTTCAGTGAGTTTCGCGGGCTCAGTTTATTTTTAAGCAGTCTTTTTAATTGTGTTGATACTAAAGAAAGATGTGTCGGATCGAATTGTGTAACCGAATCAGAAATATCTTCTGTCTGAATTGATTTTGGAATTATCAAAGTACATCCGTAAAAGAAAGAGCGGCAGATAATTTGAAATCCGCCAATGTGATAGAAGGGGAGTGATGCCAGCCACCTGTCTTTTTCTTCATGGTTTAAAATAGTATTTCCGTTTTTAATACTACTTATTAAAGATGAAAATGTATGGACAACTCCTCTCGGTTTACCGGTTGAACCTGAAGTAAAGATAACAACAGCTTCATTGTTTTCATCTGGAATTTTAAAATCAGTAATAAACGCCTGATTTGTTTTGATATCATTTATTCTGATTATTTCAGTATCTGATTTATTATCAAAACTAAAAGATACCTTATCGGTTATTAAAAATTTTATATAATGGTCATCTAAAATTATTTCTATCTCAGAATCAAGATATTTTGTATTGATTGGAACCGGAACAGCACCTGTTAACCATAGTGCAATTACACTTTTAATAAAAACAGTCTGATCATCTGTGAAAACTGCAACGTAATCATTTTTTTTTATTTGTTTAGATAAAAAATATTCTGATAAACCGGCTGAGGAATTAAAAAGGGAAGAATATGAGATCACAATCTCTGAGTTTTTAATAACTATTAAATCTTTCCGGTTAGAATACTTAAACAGGTTATTGTTAAGTGAGTTATTCATTTTAATTCTAAAAGGAATTCCCCAGAATTATTCCCGTAGAAAAAAGAAAACCAAAAAGAGCAGAAAATTTAGCTGTTAGTTCAAGTGTCTTATTTAATTGAGTACCTTTATGTACATATAACATTTTAATCAAAGTAATAGCTAAAGGTAATGTTATGTACGGTAAAAATATCCATAATCCGAAATTGTATTTGAAGTGTAGCAGGAACGGAACGAAAAAGGAAAGCAGCATAAAAAAGATATATTCAAATAATGAAAACTCTCTGCCGAGTAAAACTGCCAAAGTATTTTTACCAGCTTTTTTATCTTCATCTATATCACGGTAATTGTTTACTATTAAAATATTTGTAACTAATGCTCCTACGGGCAATGATATAATAAATGCAAGAGTTGAAAATTCTTTTAAGTGTAAATAGTATGTTCCAACAGTACCGATTATTCCGAAAAAGATAAAAACAAAAATATCACCAAGTCCGTTATATGCCAGCGGAAAGGGTCCGGCAGTATAAGCTAATCCAAAAATTATTGATAAGATACCTATCCAGAGAATAACAAGACCGACTGAATAGACAAGATATAAACCTAAAAGAAAAGCTAATCCAAAAATAAAAATAATTCCGAGTTCCATTTCTTTAACAGTTATTAGTCCAGTTGCAAGTACTCTTTGTGGACCTTTCCTTTCCTTTGTATCAGAGCCTTTCAAGTGATCATAAAGGTCGTTTGTAAAATTTGTACCAATCTGAATTAGAAAAGAACATATCAATGCAATTAAGGAATAGAGCGGATAAAAAGTTCCTTTATAATATGCTAAAGAAGAACCAACCATCACAGGAACAAGGGCTGCTGGTAAAGTCCGTGGTCTGCTTGCTAAAATCCAGCTTTGCAGTTTAGAAATTTTTCTTATCTCTTCATTCATTAAGGAAGTTTAGGATACTTTTTAAAATCAGGTTTTCTTTTTTCGTTATATGCTTTTTTACCTTCCTGAGCTTCTTCACTCATATAATAAAGCAGAGTTGCATTTCCGGCAAGTTCCTGGATACCTGTTTGTCCGTCAAGTTCTGCATTAAAAGCCGATTTGAGTAAACGAATTGCCATCGGGCTATGCTGCAGAATTTCGTTTGCCCAATTAATACCTTCTTCTTCAAGCTTTTCAACAGGAACAATTTTATTAACTAATCCCATTTCCAAAGCTTCCTTTGCATTATACTGTCTGCACAAATACCAGATTTCACGCGCTTTCTTTTGTCCAACAATTCTTGCAAGATAACCTGATCCGAAACCGCCATCAAAGCTTCCCACTTTTGGTCCGGTTTGTCCGAAGACTGCATTCTCTGCTGCTATAGTCATATCACAAACAACATGTAAAACATGACCACCGCCAATTGCATAACCGGCAACAAGAGCGATAACAACTTTAGGAATACTTCTGATAAGTTTTTGTAAATCAAGAACATTTAATCTTGGAACTCCGTCTTTTCCAACATATCCCTTTTCTCCGCGGATACTTTGATCACCTCCGGAACAAAAAGCATATTTACCATCTTTTGCAGGACCGTAACCGGTAAGTAATATTACTCCAATTGATTGATCTTCTCTTGCATCTGAAAAAGCATCATACATTTCAAAAACTGTTTCTGGCCGGAATGCATTTCTTTTTTCAGGTCTGTTGATTGTTATCTTTGCAATACCATCCATCTTTTCATAGATGATATCTTTATAATCCTTTACTTTTTTCCAATTTGTTTTCATTAGTTCCTTTTTAAAACTGACCTAAATAATTAGTTACAATTTCGATAAATCTTTTTGGTTCTTCAAGATGAGTATTGTGACCTGAGTTACGAACTATTTTATGCTTAGCCTTAAAAAATCTTTTAGCAATTCTTGCATTAATGCCTGTAAACTTGCTGTCCAGATCTCCTGTAATAAGCAAAACTTTAAACGGTATTTTTTTTAGTTGATCGTGAACCGGCGGCATGATTCCCGTGCTGAATCCTCTTAATGAATTTGCATATCCGATTTTATTTGCTGCAGCTTTTTTCTTTTTCAGCATTTTTAATTTATCGTTTGAAAATCTTAATTGAGTATTAAACAACTCCTGATCACTCCATAATTCAATAAACTCTTCAATTGAATGAGACTCTATATACTCAACAAGTTTCAAATCAGTTTCATATCTCTTGCTGCGTTCATCATCGTTTTTTATTCCCGCAGTTGAACTCTCAAGAATTAATCCAGATAAATCTTCCGGATAATTAACAGTAAAATTCAATGCAAGTCTTCCGCCCATAGAATAACCAAGTAAAAATATTTTTTCTTTTGTAAGCTTATCTTTAATAAACTTAATCTGCTGCACCAATGAATCAACAGAATATAGTGTACTGTTAGACGGATAATCACTTTTTCCATGTCCGATAATATCGATTGCAACATAATTATAATTATTTGGCATTTGCGCAATAACAGGCAACCATTCTTCAGCACAGCCTGTAAAGCCATGTAAAAAAAATACAAATTTTTTATTTTGATCAATCTCTGCAGGAATTTCTGCATTAATCTTTAATCCATTTATATCAAATTTCATATTTCCTCAAATGATTATCTATTGTGGATACAGCCATTTTCCAAAATTTATTTCTTAATGATAAAGAATAATCAGAATTTGTTTTAATCTCAAATACAACAGGTTGTTTTCTTACTGCTGAAACTTTTAGATGATTTATTAATTCCTGTTTTGTTTTAATCTCTCTGTAATCAATTCCAAAAGCCTGAACAATCTTTCCGAAATTAAGATTTGTTGGAGTTAAAAAGAACTTATCAAGAACTTTTTTACTCCTGGCAATAGGCAGGAATTTGAATATTGCTCCGCCGTTATTATTAATTAAAATTATCAACAATGGAATTTTTAATTTTTTAATAGTTAGTAAACTATTAATATCATAATAAAAAGAAAGATCGCCGATGATTAAATAAGTCGGTGTTTTAGATAATGATGCAATACCCGAAGCTGTAGAAATTATTCCGTCAATTCCGCTTGCACCGCGGTTTTGATATACATTGACATCTTTTTTTAAGGATGAAGTAAAAAAATCCAGATCGCGTATTGGGACACTGTTTCCGATCATAACATTGCTGTTAGGTGATATAGATGTTAATACTTCTGATATTATCTGAACTTCGTTTATTTTATTTGTATTAAACAAAATATTATTTTTTAATCGCTCCAGCAGTAAATCAATGTTTTTGATTTCATTTAGAATCAAGCCGGTATCTTTATTAAAATTTTCTGACGTTAATATTTTTAGCAGAACTGATTCATCTGAATCAATTGTATAATTTATTGCCTGCCTGAATCTGAAATCACCATACTTATTTACAATAAAGATCTTTACAGATTTATTTGCTGTAAGTTTTTCAAAACGGGGAGAAGTAAGCGGTCTTCCAAAATGAATAATAAACTTTGGCTTAAAGACTCTGATAAAATTATCTGAATGTAAAAAAGAATCATAGTTTGTAATAAGATTTGGAATTTCACATTTATTA
>JAVEUY010000174.1:0-6324 GCA_034005315.1 Ignavibacteriaceae bacterium
ACTTTTACAAATCCGGAGTCCGGTTCGAGTAATCCGACAATGTGTTTGATTAAAACACTTTTTCCGCAGCCGCTTCTGCCGATAATTACAATCGTTTCACCTGCTTCAATTGTCAGGTTAACGCCTTGTAAAACTTTTTTGCTTCCAAAACTTTTGTGAAGGTCTTTTATTTCAATCATAAAACAATTTTTGTTAACTGAACAAAAATAATTAAAAAGTATTACTTATAATCAGAATATTTATTTTAGTATGAAATAAATTCAATATGTTCTGTTTTTCCCTTTGTCACCCTGAACCTGTCGAAGGGTGAGGTTTCTCTTTTTTATAATAATATTCCTTCAATGAGCTCACGTTTCGACAAGCTCAACGTGACACTAGGTTTGTATTCTGTGATTTTTCTCTGTCACCCTGAGTCCACCAGAGGCGTATCGAAGAATAAAACAACTTTCTCCATTTATTTATAGTTGAGTTGAACTGACAAACTAACATAATATTATTTGTGAATTATTTCTTAGCTTATCGCATTCAATTTTCGGAATATATTAAGGTGAAAATATGTTTAGAAAAATCATTTGCATTATAACCTTTCTATTATTAACTGCAGCTAATCAGGCACAGATTAAGTTCCCGTCTTATTATTCGAATAATGACATGGAATTTGCAACTCCCGGAACTATACTGTTTGGCTTGGGAAGTTATAGTAATCCTGCAATACTAACTTTTACAGAACAGCCGAATTTACTTTTTACCTGGAATGACCGCAATGCTGATTTCAATGATATTGATAATTACAGTTTGTTTGCTTCAATGCCGTATTTTGGTTTTAGTATGGTTGATAGAAAAGAAAGTAAATATTCGATAACCGATTATAAAATTTCTTCTGCTTATGGCTCGTCATCTTTTAGTTTCGGTGTTAGTTATGGCTGGTCTTCCGGTGATGTTATATATTATGACAGATCCAATCTTTTAACAATAGGAGCTATTTACAGACCTGTAAACTTTTTATCGTTCAGTTTAATCGGTAATCTGCCGGCAAAAAATGAGCGGGAAGGAATAGTTGGAGTCGGATTAAGACCGCTTGGTAATTACAATCTTACTTTCTTTGGTGATTATCTGTTTACACGTGATACGATTCCTGATATTGTTAACTGGAGCATCGGTGCAATAGCTGAGCCTATAGATGGACTTAGAATTGTCGGAAGATATTTTGAAGGTAAAACATTTAATGTTGGTGTACAGCTTGGATTCGGTTCATTGGGTTTATCTGCAAATACACATTTTGATAAAGATGGAAAACAATCATATAACACTTATGGAATAAGAATAGGTGCGAGAGACCGGAATATTTTAGATGTATTTAAAAACAGTGATTCTTTTGCAGAAGTAAATCTGACAGGCGGATTGAAATATCAGAGATATAAATTTTTTGATAACTCAAATACTTTATTCGATATTATTGATCAGCTTGATGCAGTAATTGAAGATAATTCGGTTTCGGGAGTAGCAATTAATCTTTCCGGTGCAAACATAAATAAAGAAATGCTTTGGGAGCTTCGTGAAAAGCTTAAAGAAGTTAAATCGTACAATAAAAAAGTTTATGTATATCTTGATCGTGCGGGAATTGATCTTTATCATTTTGCTTCTGCTGCCGATAAAATTGTTCTTGATCCGATGGGAACGATATCTTTGGAAGGTTATCTGATGGGAAGAACATTTTTAAAAGGCACACTTGAAATGATTGGAGTTGGTTTCCACGAACTCAGATACTTCAAGTACAAATCTGCTGCGGAAAGTTTTTCGAGAGAAGATTTCAGTGAAGCTGACCGTGAACAAAGACAAAGACTTGTTGATGAAAATTATAAATTAGCACAGCGGGATATTTGTGAAGGTAGAAAATTTTCCGCATCATACTTTGATAAACTTGTTGACAGCAGTTTTATATATCTGCCTGATGATGCAGTAAATTTAAAACTTGTAGATACACTTGCAAGATGGAGTGATATCACCGAAGTTATTAATAAGTATGAAAAGAGAAATAAAGATCTCGTAAGCACTTCTTCACTTGATAAATTTTTACAGCCAAATGATTATTGGGGATCAAAACCAAAGATTGCAGTTATTTATGCTATTGGCGGAACAAGTATGGATGACGGAATAAGAGCAAGATCTCTTGTTAAGTATGTAGAAGCCGCAATGAATAGTAATAATGTGAAAGCGATTGTTCTTCGTGTGGATTCGCCCGGCGGTGATGCACTTGCTGCAGATCTTATTGCAGAAGTTTTAAGAAAAGGAAAAGGAGAGAAGCCGGTTATAGTTTCTCAGGGTTATGTTGCAGCATCAGGAGGTTACTGGCTTTCTATGTATGCCGATACAATTATTGCTGCACCTAATACAATAACAGGTTCAATTGGAGTGATTGGTTCTTTTATTTTCAATAAAACATTCAAGCAGGATATTGGTCTATCTACTGATTTTGTTAAAAAAGGAAAATTTGCTGATCTCGGTTTTGGTGCAGCTCTTCCGTTGATTGGAATTTCTATACCTGATCGTGATTTTACAGATGATGAACTAAGGATTGCTGAAACAGGAATAAAAACTATGTACAAAAGTTTTGTTGATAAAGTTGCACTTGGAAGAAATAAATCTTTTAATGAAATAGAACAAATAGCTCAGGGAAGAGTATGGCCGGGGAGTGATGGATTAAACAATGGTCTTGTTGATATTCTTGGCGGACTTGATACTGCAATTAAAATAGCTGTGCAAAAATCAGGACTGACAGATAAAGAATATGATATTATTGAATTACCTGAACGAGGCTGGTTTGATTTTAGTTCATTATTGCCGGGCTTTTTTGGATTTGAGCAAAAGGTAAGTGAAGATCCGTTTATTAGAGATTTAAAATTCCGTTTACAGTATAACAGAATACCAGTGCCGCTGCTTCCTTTTGAATTTATTGATGAGAATATGATAACAGGTGAATAATAATTTTCTTTGTGTATTTAACAGAGCAAAATTGTTTTTTTAAAAGCTCTGATAAAAAGAGATCCTTAAACAGTTTCGTTTAATCTGTTTATTGATGCTATAATAAACCTGTCCTGATGATAAACGGGGATTAAGCCAGGCACTTTTGCAATATCAGTTAATAATTAATTTTGTTTTAATAGCTCAATAACCAATGGTATTGCACTTGCTGCCCACTCAGAATTTTTTAATGCAGATAATAATTTTTCAGTTGGGAATCCCTTTGGGAGTTCATTCTTTTCCCGCAAATCATAAAATACATGATGAACACCTTCTAAAATAAAAACTGAATCTGATTTTTTTGTTAGTATTTCAAGAAGCGGTTTAACAGAGTGTCTGCCAAGTTTTATAAGTCCTTCAGCAGCAATCCAGCGTACGCCTACTACATCATCCTCCAATGCCTGAATTAATAACGGAATAGCAACCGGGTCTCCGATCTCTGCCAATGTTTTTACTGCTTCCCAGCGATAAATATGTTTGTGGTGTGTTACAAGTGATGATAGATAATCTATTGAGTCTCTGCCGATCTTAACCAATTCCTCACGCGCTTGCTGTCTTTCTGAACCATCATTGCTTTCCAGTTTACTAATCAGGTTTTTTATTTCTGATTCATTTACTTTTTTATTTTTATTTTCCATTATTTAACCTTCCATAATTTTAGTTTTTGAATTTTATATCCTGATGATCTAATACTTTATATATTTTAACTTTTAAAAAGTCAGTTATTAAAAAAGCAGCTAGTGCATATCCCCAGATAAACAAAGCTAACTGCCAGGAAATAGGAGAAATAAACAATCCATACACTGCAACTAAAGTAGCAAGAATTTTTGTTATTACCGCAGCCCAAAACATAGTTGCACTTGGTTTAATAGACCAGAAAGGACCGCGTGTTCTTGTCAGAAAGATTGTTAAGTGTCCAGCAATTGCAAGTTTAAGAAAAATAAAAGTCTGGATTGATTCTTTTGACAGATGAAGCATTTCCTGCCCGATATAAAATATTCCGAAAGAACTGACTACCCCTATTAAACCCAAAAATGTAGCCATACTTAAAACAATTCTCATATTCCATTTTTCCGGTTCATTAGAATATTTAACATTATCAAAAGCAATAGCCATTATCGGCGCATCGTTAAATAAAGCAAGAAGCACAATCATTATTGCAGTTACAGGATAAAAATTGAAAACAATTATTGTAAGTGCTATAAAAAACAGAACGCGTATGGTTTCTGTTATCCTGTAAATTGCAAAGCTGTTCATTCGCTGAAATATCTTGCGGCTCTCTTTTAAAGCATCAATAATTACAGAAAGACCCGGCAAAGTAAGAACTATTGCCGCTGCTGATTTTGCTGCATCGGTTGCACCTGCAACAGCAATTCCCACATCAGCTTTTTTAAGTGCAGGGGAATCATTTACACCATCTCCAGTCATACCTACTATGTGTTTCGATTCCTGCAGCAGCTCAACGATTTTGTATTTATGTTCAGGGAAAACCTGAGCAAAACCATCAGATGATTCTATAATTTTAATTGCCTCTTTTTCGGGTTTATTTTCAAATGCAGAAGCTTCCTGAATATTGGTTTTGAGATTAACCTTTTTAGCAATCTGTTTTGCAATGGCAGTGTGATCTCCTGTTATCATCTTAATCTTGACTCCCATATCAAGTGCTGCTTTAATTGTTTCTGCAGAATCATCTCTTGGCGGATCAAAAAGCGGAACCAAACCAACATATTCCCATTTACCCTGATCATTAGTTTTTGCTGTTCCCAAAGTTCTGAATCCATTTGAAGCAAATTCATCAACCTGTTTATTGATAAGCTCAGATGTTTTTTCTCTTTCAGCATCTTCAAGCAAAGCCAAGATTACCTGAGGCGCACCTTTGGTAATTTTAAATGTTTTATTGTTCTTATCAGAAACTTCAGCTTCGCATCTTTTTATTACAGGATCAAAAGGTTTAAATTCTTTTATCTGATATGATAAAAGTTTATCTGACAATGTACTAACTGATTTTGCTTTTTGGATAATCGCACTATCAATAGGATCTTTATCTTCTTCCCTTGATGCAAGAGAAGCAAAAAGTAAAACATCATCTGAAGAAAAATTTTTAAATGGTCTTACATCGGCAATGGTTAACTCATTTTTAGTAATAGTTCCGGTTTTATCCGAACAGAGTATATCCATTCCTGCCATTTCTTCAATCGCAACCAATTTACTTACAATTGCTTTTTTCTTAGCTAAGTAAGAAGCACCGACTGCCATTGTAACAGATAATACTGCGGGCAAAGCAACAGGAATGGCGGCAATTGTTAATACGAGACCAAACTGAAGTGTGTCAAAGAAAGGCTGGTGTCTGTAAAACGATACTAAAAAAATTATCGTGATTATAAAAGCAGCAAGAATAATTAAATAGTGACTGATTTTTATAATAGCTTTTTGAAAATGACTTATTGTTTTTGCTTCTTCAACAAGTTTAGCTGTTTTGCCGAAAAATGTATTCAGACCGGTTGCAACAACCAAACCATCCATCTCGCCTTGTTTTACAATTGAACCCGAATATGCCATATCAGATTTGTGTTTTTCTGCTGGCAGTGATTCGCCTGTTAAAGCAGATTCATCAATTGAAACATACTCATCCGAAAAAAGTTTTATATCAGCAGGGATAACATCTCCTAATCTTATTCTGACAACATCTCCGGGGACAAGTTCTCTTGCAGCTATATTCTTCCAGTTTCCGTTTCGCTTAACCCGTGCGTTAAGAGCAAGCTTTTGTTTAAGCAGACTTATAGCATCATCCGCTTTATACTCCTGCCAAAAACCAACAATAGCATTTAATAAAAGTAAAGCAAATATTATCCAGAAGTCCTCCCAATGTTTAATTACTGCAGAAAGGATTGCGGCAAATTCTATCATCCAGGGAATCGGACCCCAGAAGTAACTTAGAATTTTTATAAACGGATTTACTCTTTTTTCTTCAATCTCATTATAGCCGTATAGCTGAAATCTTTCCTTAACAGATGATTCAGAAATTCCGGAATCTCCTGATTCAAATTTTTTGAATAAGTCTTCAACTGAAAGTTTTTTCTCCTCATCACTGCTTAAAATTTCCTTTTTCATTTTTCCTGTCCTTTTTTAACAATAACAGATACTAACAATCTAAGTCAGAGCTTTTAATAAAATTCTTAAAAGATGCTTTTATTTATAAAACAAATTAAAACAAATCTAAATAAATTGAAGTTAGTAAAATCAAAGGCAATTGAAATTGCGGGTTTCGGTATGATTAAGAAAAGAAGGATAATGTGAGCGCGT
>JAVEUY010000175.1:0-6317 GCA_034005315.1 Ignavibacteriaceae bacterium
CTTCTTATAAAAGGAATTGGACGAAGAAACGGATTAGTTCTTGGTTTTAATCAAAAGGCAAGTGAGGTTATTGATTCTATTCTGACAGCACCTGCTTTAGGTATTGATATCAAAGCTTTTGTTGCTGTAAATAATGAAAATATCGGTAAAGTTTATAAAGATATTAAAGTTGAAGGTGCAATTGATCAGCTTGTTCAGGTCATAGACAAACTTTCTGCTAAAGAAATAATTATTGCTCTTGAAAAAGAAGATCACGACGTATTAGTAGATGTTATTTCTAAAACTGAAGGTAAAAATATTAGTTTGAAAATAGTTCCTGATCTTTACGAAATACTAAGCGGACAGGCACGAACCAGTCAGATTTATGGAATGCCGCTGATTGATATAATGCCTGAGCTGATGCCTGAATGGGAAAAAAAGTTAAAGCGTGTAATTGATCTGGTTGTCTCATTACTTATCCTGATTGTAAGTTCACCTGTAATTTTTTTAACAGCTATCGCAATAAAAATTGATAGTGCAGGTCCGGTTCTCTTTAAACAGGAGCGGCTTGGTCAGAATGGAAAACCATTTTATGTTATTAAGTTCAGATCGATGATTAAAGATGCTGAAAAATATACAGGACCGGTATGGTCAAAAAAAGATGATCCGCGTGTAACAAAAATGGGAAGGTTTGTAAGGAAAGTAAGGATAGATGAAATTCCGCAGATGTACAACGTTCTTAAAGGAGAAATGAGTTTAGTTGGTCCGCGACCGGAAAGAGCTTTTTTTGTTGAAAAGCTTTCTAAAGAAATTCCGTATTACAGAAGAAGACTAAAAGTAAGACCCGGGGTTACTGGCTGGGCGCAGATAAAGCATAAATATGATGAAACAATTGATGATGTTAAAATAAAATTAAAGTACGATCTTTTTTATATCGAAAATATGTCTTTAAGAATGGATTTTAAAATATTGCTTAGAACAGTTTATGTCGTATTGTTTGGTAAAGGACATTATGATTGAGCGCAGAGCGGATTGAGAAAAGTGCAAAGAGTTTTACATTTAATAATTACATAATTTAAGAATTTTCTTATTATTGCAGGAAGATCAGCATTTGAGAATGCAAATATTTTAATATTACTAAACCGTAAAAAATTTTTAGCAGATGATATTCTTGAAAAGCTGTTAGATAAACCGGATAAAGAATGCAGAATAACAACTAATTAAAAAAACTTTATAAGAAAAATCGCTTAGCGCAATGTGCTTTGCTCTTTGCAAAAAAATATGAACAATCAAAAGTCAGTAGTAATAATCCCGACATACAACGAGCTTGAAAACATACCAAAGCTTATTCCTGTTGTACTTTCGCAAGATGAAAGTATTAATATATTAATTGTTGATGATGCTTCGCCTGATGGTACCGGAAAATTTGTTGAAGAGGAAATGAAATCTAATCCAAGACTTCATCTGATTAAACGAGAAAAGAAAATGGGATTAGGAACTGCTTATATTGCCGGATTTAAATATGCACTGCAGAACAATTTCGATTTTATTTTTGAAATGGATGCAGATTTTTCACACGATCCAAATGAATTAAAAAACTTTCTTACTGAAATTAATAATTACGATCTTGTTCTCGGAAGCCGTTATATTCATGGAATACGTGTGCTTAACTGGCCAATGAGAAGATTACTGCTTAGTTTTTTTGCAAGTGTTTATACAAGAGTTATTACCGGAATGCCGATCAGAGATGCTACGGGTGGATTTAAATGTTTCAGAAGAAAGGTGCTGGAAGCAATTGACCTTGATAAAGTAAAATCAAACGGATATTCTTTCCAGATTGAAATGACTTTTAAGGCTTATAAAAAAGGTTTTAAAATAAAAGAAATACCAATTGTTTTTGTTGATCGGATAAAAGGTAAATCCAAGATGTCCAAAAAAATTGTGCGTGAAGCAGTTTTTATGGTTTGGAAATTAAGACTGCGTCAAATTTTCGGATTATTATAAGGATCAGTTAATTGGACCTATCAATTATAATAGTTAATTATAATGTTAAAGAGTTTTTACAAAATTTAATTCACTCGATTGAAAAAGCCTCATTAAATCTTACCAAAGAAATTATAGTAATAGATAATGCATCCGATGACGGAAGCGTTGAATTTATAAGAGAAAAATTTCCTCAGGTCAATCTGGTTGCAAACAAAACAAATCTTGGCTTTGGTAAAGCAAATAATATCGGACTTAAACAGGCAAAAGGGAAATACATACTTTTAATAAATCCTGATACAATTGTTGCTGAAGATACTTTTGAAAAGATGATTCAGTTTTTTGAATCAAACGATAATGTTGGATTAGCAGGATGTAAAATCTTAAATCCTGACGGAACATTACAGCTTGCATGCAGAAGAAGTTTCCCAGGTCCCTGGACTTCATTTACAAAAGTTACCGGTTTAAGTACGCTTTTTCCTAAAAGCAGAATATTTGCACGGTATAACCTAACTTATCTTGATGAAAACGATACTTATGAAGTTGATGCAATATCAGGCTCGTTTATGATGATGAAAAGAGAAGTATATGAAAAGACCGGCGGATTTGATGAACAGTTTTTTATGTATGGTGAAGATCTGGATTTATGTTATCGTATTCAAAAAGCCGGTTACAAAGTTTTTTATGTACATCCAACACAGATAATTCATTACAAAGGAGAAAGTGCAAAGCGCAGCAGTTTTGATGAAACAAAAGTTTTTTACAATGCAATGCATCTTTTTGTTAAAAAACATTTATCAAGTTCTTTTCTTGTCGGATTGATTTTAAGAAGTGCAATTGCAGTAAGAAGTTTTATTGCTTTTATAGCTGTAAGAAAATTAATTCTTATTTCTGTTATAATTGATTTTTTATTATTTGATTTATGTTTGTTTGCAGCAGAAAGAATATATCATAATATCAGCGATTGGGGCGGTTTCCCTGCATTTGCAATTCCGGTTGTTTACACTATTCCGGCATTCATCCAAATTGTTATTTCATTTGCTGCTGATAATTATAAAAAAGACAGACTCTCTGTTTCTAAAACTCTTGTTGCAACATTGATAAGCCTTCCGATTTTAACCTCACTTACATTTTTCTTTAAAGAGTATGCGTTTAGCAGGGCAATAGTTTTAATAACTTATGCATTTTTATTTGTTACATTATCGTTATGGAGAATAATTGCTAAAATTGTCTTTAAGAAAAAACTGATTGATGAGCATTATAAAAAGTATAGAACACTTATAATCGGAATTAATGAAACATCACTGCTGATAGCAAAAAAAATTAAAAAGAAAAAAACAGATTTAAGAAATGTCGTTGGTCTTATAGATTTTTCAAATAAAAATATCGGGCAGAAAATTGAATCATTTGAAGTGCTTGGAACAGATCAGAACATAAAAAGAATTATTAAAGAATATAAAATAAATGAAGTTATTTTTTCTTCCGGTGAAATAGCTTATAACAAAATGATGGAAATAGCAGCAAAGTGTTCGGATGAAAATGTGGATTTTAAAATTGTTGGAAGCAATCTTGATTTTATTGTAGGTAAAACTGCAGTTACTTTACTTGATGATATGCCTGTGATTGAACTGAATTATAATATCGCTCAGCCGCAGCACAAACTGCTGAAAGCAATTTTGGATTACTCTGTTGTTATCCCTTCTCTGATTTTGATCTATCCTTTTATATTTATTAAAAGTAAACTGATTAATAAACAGACCGATTTTACAAAATTTGTTTTGGGATTTCCGAAAGTGTTTATTGGTGAACTGAGTTTGGTCGGTCCGAAAGAAGGTGAATTACAAAACGAAAGTTTTTCAGGCAAAACAGGTTTAACAGGATATTGGTATATTGATATTGAGAATTCTGATGATATAGAAAAATTAAATTTTTATTATGCAAAAAATCAAAACATCTGGCTCGACCTGGAGATTCTTGCTAAATCATTAAATAAAATGTGGAGCAAAAAGTAAAAGATGGCAAAGACAATATTAGATTTTGAAAAACCAATCTTTGAATTGGAAAATAAATTAGAGGAGATGAAAAAATTCTCTGAAAATCTTGATATCGAACACGATATAATAAGGCTTGAAGAAAAAGTAAGACAACTGAAAGAAGAATTGTATGGTAATCTTACAAGATGGCAGCGGGTTCAGTTAGCACGTCATCCTGAAAGACCTTATACACTTGATTATATTTATGCAATGACTGATAATTTTGTTGAGCTGCACGGCGACAGATCATTCAGAGATGATAAAGCTATTGTCGGCGGGCTTGCACAAATCGATCATCATAAAGTTATAATCCTTGGGCAGCAGAAAGGGCGTGATACAAAAACCAATCTTTACAGAAATTTTGGTATGATGAATCCCGAAGGCTACAGAAAAGCACTTCGCCTGATGAAGCTTGCAGAAAAATTCAATCGTCCGGTCATTACACTGATTGATACTCCCGGTGCTTTCCCGGGACTTGAAGCTGAAGAACGCGGGCAGGCAGAAGCTATTGCACGAAATCTTTTTGAAATGAGTAAACTAAGAGTTCCGATTGTTGTTGTAATAATCGGTGAAGGTGCAAGCGGCGGAGCTTTGGGTTTAGGCGTAGGAGATAGAATTCTGATGCTGGAAAATTGCTGGTACTCTGTTATTAGTCCTGAATCATGTTCTCAGATTTTATGGAGAAGCTGGGATTACAAGGAACAAGCTGCTGAAGCATTAAAACTTACTGCGCCTGATTTATTAGAGCAGGGGATTATTGATAGAATAATAATAGAACCACTGGGCGGCGCTCACAAAAATCATAAAGAAGCTGCTGATACATTAAAAGCTGCTTTGGTCGAAGAGCTTGATAATTTAATTAAGATAAAACATGATAAACTTATTGATAACAGGATTGAAAAATTTGGTAAGATGGGCGTGTTTATTGAGTAAGATTTTGTTTTGCAGTTTTTAATTTTAATAAACTGACAGCATTTATTTGCTGCTCTGAAAAGAGTTAAAGTGCTGTGCTTAAAATTATTACAACTCTTCAGTTTAATTTGAAATATCAATCAATAAATAAAGACACACTTTTAATAAACCATAATTTATATTTAAAAATAATTATTAATTCAATTTAATATGCTGAAACACTACACCGAATTAAGAGTCAGATATGCTGATACCGATCAGATGAAATATATTTATAACGGAAAATATTTTGAATACTTTGAAGTCGGCAGAACTGAGATGATGAGAGAAGTTGGTTTGCCTTATGATGTAATTGAGAAAACCGGATTCATGATGCCGGTTATTGAGGTCAGGATTAAATATTTTCAACCTGCATTTTATGATGAATTATTATTAATCGAGACCCGTGTAGAAAAACTGCCGGCTTCTAAAGTGCATATTGATCATATCATAAGAGTTAAAGAAAGAGATGCTCTGATTTGTGAAGGTTATGTTGAACTTGCTTTTCTTAACGCAGAAACAAATCGTCCTTCAAGAGCGCCTGAGTTTTTTATTGATGCCATAAAAAAATATTATGAATAATCCCGGGATAAATAATCCAGGTACGGTTTTATCTGTAAAAGAAAATGTTTTTAATATGCCGGATATTTCTTCAGAGATTTTTCTAAGTAATTTCCGATGAAAGATAAATTAAAAGAGCTGACAAAAGATACTGCCATTTACGGTATCAGCACGATGCTCGGCAGATTTCTTAATTTTTTACTCGTACCGTTTTATACAAATATTTTTCTTCCTGCAGATTATGGAGTAATAAATGTTCTTTATTCCTACATCGCAATTTTTAACATACTATTTATTTATGGAATGGATTCCGCATACCTTAAGTATGCTGCATTTAAAGAGATTGGTGATGAAAAAGATAATTTCTCTACACCGTACATAAGCATTTTTTCTACTTCAATAATTTTTCTGTTTGTATTTATAATATTAAAAAATCCTATTGCTGCATTTATTGAAATAGACGCTTCGCAGAATTATCTGATTGTTCTTTCAGCATTAATAATGTTTTTTGATGCAAACTCAGTTATTCCGTTTTTAAAATTAAGACTTGACAGAAAAGCAAAATTATTTTCTGCTTTACGGGTAGCTAATATTCTTTTAAATATTGGTTTAAACATATTCCTGATAATAAAATTAAAATGGGGAATTGAAGCAGTGTTTGTCAGCAATCTTATTGCAACTATTGTAACCTGGTTGTTAGTTCTTCCTATCGTTGTTTCAAATTTCAGATTCAGTTTTCACACTAAGCTTTTTAAAAAATTATTAAAATTTGGTTTGCCATATTTACCTGCAGGCTTTGCAGTTATGCTT
>JAVEUY010000176.1:0-6315 GCA_034005315.1 Ignavibacteriaceae bacterium
GCAGTACAAAGTTGACCGCGGCCGCAGCAGTAAAGGCGGAACTGTAGCAATAGGGATAATGGAAGATCATGCACAAAATGGTAATTCTATTGCAATTACTCCGGACGGACCGAGAGGACCTGAACATAAATTTAAAGCAGGTGCAGTTATAACTGCTAAAAAAAGCGGTGTTCCGTTTGTGCTAATGGGAATCGGAATTAAGTCAAAAAAGAAACTAAAAAGCTGGGATAAATTTCAGGTTCCAAATCCTTTTACAAAAGTAAAAGTAATTTATTCAGAACCAGTTTATGTTGATGAAAAATTAAGTTACGATGACACGTCAAAAGTTATTGAAGAGTGTGAGAAAAAATTAAATGAGCTTCAGCTTGAAGCTGAAAAATTTTAAGAGTTTGATAAAGTTTTTAAAAATATTGCTTTCTCCGTTTGTATTTATTTACAGCGGTGTGATTAAAGTACGAAATTTGTTCTTTGATAATTCTGTTTTTAAATCTGTAAAGATTAATGCAAAAATTATTTCGGTCGGAAATATTACAGTAGGTGGATCCGGTAAAACTCCTCTTGTTATTTATGTTGCCAGCCTGCTAAAAAGTGCTGGTTATAATGTCGGAGTTTTAAGCCGTGGATATGGAAGAAGATCAAAGGGTTATAAACTGGTCTCTGATGGAGAAGAAATTCTGACTTCCGTTGAAATTTGCGGTGATGAGATTTTACAAACTGTTATGGAATGCAGAGTGCCTGCAGCAGTTTCTGAAAACCGGGTTAAAGGCGTAAGAAGATTAATTGAGGAAACTGATGTTAATACAATCGTACTTGATGATGCTTTTCAGCACAGATGGATTGCACGTGATGTTGACCTGGCAGTTATCGATCAGAATTTTATTAATCGTAAATCAATTCTTACTCATAATCTTTTGCCTCTTGGCGATTTAAGAGAGAGTTTTGATGCATTAAAAAGAGCAGATGCAATAGTACTTAACAGAAAATTCTTTGATCATGAAGAATTGAATGAGAGTTTAAAAAAATATTTTAATGACAAAATATTATTTACCGCATATTATAAAGCTATCAGCTTTGTTGATGCGATGAAAAATACTGTGTATTCGCTGGAAGAGTTTAAAGGACAGGATAGCCTTGTTGTTTCTGGAATTGCAAATCCGAAATCGTTTCTTGATATACTTGAACAGGTTCACGTTAATACAAAAAACAGATTAATATTCAGTGATCATAAAGATTATTCACTGAAAGAAGTTCAGAAAATAAGAAAACAATTTTATGCAACTAATTCTCACTCTGTTGTAACAACAGAAAAGGATGCGGTTAAGCTTTCAAGATTTAACAGGGAATTAGATGATGTTGAAATATTTTATTTAAAAATAAACTTAAACATGGATGATGAAGAATCATTCAAAAACTATTTAATTAATAAACTAAAGAATGCTTCGTAAAAAGAAATCTTATAACGGAGGAAAGGTTATTATGGCTCAAAAAAAATATGTTTACTTCTTTGGAGGTAAAAAGGCAGAAGGTAAAGCTGAAATGAAAGCTTTGTTAGGCGGCAAAGGTGCAAACCTTGCTGAAATGGTTAACATTGGTCTTCCTGTTCCGGCAGGATTTACAATAACAACCGAAGTATGTACTGCATATTATAAAAACAAGAAAAAATATCCGGCAGAACTGGACAAACAAGTTAAAGAAGCTCTGGTTAAAGTTGAGAAATTAATGGGAGCAAAATTTGGTGATCTTGAAAACCCGCTTTTGCTTTCAGTTCGTTCAGGGGCACGTGCTTCAATGCCGGGAATGATGGAAACAATTCTTAATGTTGGATTGAACAATCAGACACGTGAAGCATTAATTAAGAAAACCGGAAATCCAAGATTTGTTTATGATTCACACCGCAGGTTAATACAAATGTATTCCGATGTTGTAATGGAAAAAGCTGCTGGTATTGAAACTGAAGAAGGGAAAAGTGTAAGACAGCAATTGGAAAAAGAACTTCACAAGATGAAGGAAAACCGCGGTGTTCATGCCGATACAGATCTTACTGCTGATGATTTAAAAGAATTAATTGAAATCTACAAAGCAAAAGTTCAGGAAGTTCTTGGTAAACCATTTCCCGAAAATCCGATGGATCAGCTTTGGGGAGCTATCTCTGCAGTATTCCAAAGCTGGATGGGTAAACGTGCAATATCTTACAGAAGAATTGAAGGAATTCCGGATGAGTGGGGAACAGCAGTAAATGTTCAATCAATGGTCTTTGGTAATATGGGCGAAACATCTGCTACTGGTGTTGCTTTTACCCGTAATCCTGCAACTGGTGAAAATTATTTTTATGGTGAGTGGCTTACAAATGCACAAGGTGAAGATGTTGTGGCTGGTATCAGAACTCCAAATCCGATAAATGAAGTTGGAAAGAGTGAACATACTGCTCACTTACAATCACTTGAAACAGGAATGCCTGATACTTATAAGCAGCTTCACGGAATGCAAAGAAAATTAGAGAAACATTACCGTGATATGCTTGATATTGAATTTACAATTCAGGAAGGCACTCTTTATATGCTGCAATGCCGTGTTGGAAAAAGAAACGGACCTGCTGCATTAAAAATGGCTCTGGAAATGTACAGAGAAAAACTTATTACAAAAGAAGAAGCTGTGATGAGAGTTCAGCCTTCTCAGTTGGATGAATTATTACATCCGATTATTGATCCCGCAGTTGAACTGGTTACAAAACCAATTACCAAAGGATTACCGGCAGGACCCGGCGGTGCCGCAGGGCAGGTAGTGTTCTCAGCTAATGATGCAGTTGCCTGGGCAAAAGACGGCAAAAAAGTTATTCTTGTCCGTGATGAAACAAATCCTGAAGACATTGAAGGTATGAGAGCTGCACAAGCTATTTTAACTGCACGCGGCGGAATGACTTCGCACGCCGCACTTGTTGCACGCGGATGGGGTAAATGCTGTATTGTTGGTGCTGGCGGAATTAAGATTAATTATGAAGATCGTTCTTTTAATGTTAATGGAATAAACATTAAAGAAGGTGAGTGGCTTACTTTAAATGGAACTAAAGGTGCTGTGTATTCTGGTGAATTGCCGATGAAAAAATCTGCTGAAGAAAATCCTGACTTCCAGGCATTTATGAAATTGTGCGATGCAGTTAAAAAATTAAAAGTAAGAACAAATGCAGAAACTCCGGAAGATGCTTTAAGAGCAAGAGCTTTTGGTGCAGAAGGTATCGGGCTTTTCAGAACTGAGCATATGTTTTACGGAAAAAATTCTGAAGAACCATTGTTTAAACTTCGTAAAATGATTCATTCAAATACTGAGCAGGAAAGAGTAGATGCATTAAATGAGCTTTTCCCGTTTGTTAAAAAGGATGTGAAAGAAACATTGGAAGCAATGGATGATTTTGCAGTAACATTCAGAACTCTTGATCCGCCGCTACATGAGTTTGTTGCACACAGACGTGATGAGAAAGAAAAACTTGCTGCAAGTTTAGGAATCACAATCGAAGAATTAAATCAGAGAGCGAATTCATTGCACGAAAGTAATCCGATGATGGGACATCGCGGTGTAAGATTAGGAATTACTTATCCCGAAATTACAGAAATGCAGGTGCGTGCAATCTTTGAAGCATCGGCTGAATTATTAAAAGAAGGAAAGAAACCTTTCCCGGAAATAATGATTCCTGTTACCTGTGATGTTAATGAAATAAATCATCAGAATGAGATTGTTAAAAGAGTCCATTCAGAAGTTTGTGAACGATTCGGATTAAAGAAAATTAATCACTTAACCGGAACAATGATCGAAATTCCACGTGCAGCATTAACTGCTGATAAGATAGCAGAGACAGCACAATTCTTTTCATTTGGTACAAATGATTTGACACAAATGGGTTTTGGATTTTCGCGCGATGATATGGGCGGATTTTTAGCTGACTATCTTGAAAAGAAAATTCTGCCGGAAGATCCATTCCAGTCAATAGATCAGGTAGCAATTGGCAGGTTGATGGAGATTGCAGTTGAAGGCGGAAGAAAAACCAGACCAGATCTTAAAATCGGTATTTGCGGTGAGCACGGAGGCGAAGCAAGGTCTGTTGAGTTCTGTCATAAAATAGGATTGAATTATGTAAGCTGTTCACCTTACAGAGTTCCGATTGCAAGATTAGCTGCAGCGCAGGCTGTTATTAAAGAATCTAAAAAAGATAAACCTGCTAAAGCTGTAAAAAAATCAGCAGCAAAAAAATCAACTAAAAAAACTGCATCTAAAAAGAAAGTGGCTGCAAAGAAAAAAATATCTAAAAAGAAATAAACAATTTCACAGATTATTTTGTTGTGCGGATTGAAGAGAGTTCCGTTGTTCGGATAAACTTTTCGTTCGCACACAAAGATTAAGTGAAAATTAAAATAATAAGTAAAAGGTTAAATTAATGAAGCTATCAGATTTCAAGTACAATTTACCAAAACCGGCAATCGCAAAATATCCGGTTTCACCCCGTGATAAATCCAGGTTACTTGTTCTTGATAAAGAAACAGGTGAAATGGAAGATAAAAAGTTTTCGGATATTGTTGATTATATGGAAAAGAACGATGTGCTTGTTGTTAATGAAACAAGAGTATTTCAAGCGCGATTGTATGGAAAGAAAGAAAAAACTCAGGCTAAGATTGAAGTATTTCTTTTAAGAGAACTGAACAAAGAAGATTGTATATGGGATGTTATTGTTGATCCTGCACGTAAAGTAAGGATTGGCAATAAAATTTATTTTGATAACAATCTTTGGTGTGAAGTAATTGATAATACAACTTCAAGAGGAAGAACTGTAAGATTCAATCAGACAGGCAATGTATTTCAGGCGGTTGAAAAGATAGGCTTAACGCCGCTTCCTCCTTATATTAAAAGAGATCCTGAGCCAAAGGATAAGGAAACTTATCAGACAGTTTATGCAAAAGTTGATGGTGCTGTTGCGGCACCAACCGCCGGATTGCATTTTACCACAAAGCTTCTGGAAAAAATTAAGAAAAAGGGAGTTCATATCGTGCCGGTTATTCTTCATATTGGTCTTGGTACATTCAGATCAGTTGAAGTAGAAGATCTTACCAAGCATAAAATGGATTCGGAGTATTATGAGATTTCTCCGCACTCTGCAGAAGTTATCAATAAAGCTATGCTGGCAAAACATAATATAATTGTTGTAGGAACAAGTACCTGCCGTGTTTTGGAAACAAGCACTACTGCAGATGGATTTGTAAAACCGGGAAAAGGATGGACAGATAAATTTATTTATCCGCCGTATTTCTTTAAAGTTACACAGAAATTAATCACTAATTTTCATGCTCCGGAATCAACTTTATTAATGCTTGTTAGTGCGCTTGGTGATACTGACAATGTTATGAAGGCTTATAAAAAAGCTCTGAAAGATAAGTATCGCTTTTTAAGTTACGGCGATGCGATGTTTATAAAATGAGTAATATAGCAGTTATACCGGCAGCGGGCAAAGGTTTTAGGAGTGGTTTTTCCACTCCTAAACAATATTTAAAGATTAATGGCAAAGAAATAATTGTTTATACTCTTCAGACATTTCAAAAAAACAAACTGATAAACAAAATTATTATTGCAGCCGAACCCGTTTACTTTGATAAGATTATAAAACTTATAAAAAAATATAAACTCTCTAAAGTTAAATTGATTGTTGAAGGCGGAGATAACAGACAGCAATCAGTCTTTAATGCAGTTTATGCATCAGAAGCCGGAGACAATGATCTGATAATTGTTCACGATGCTGCCAGAGCATTATTGCCGGACAGTGTACTAACCAAATCAATTTTGTCTGCTAAGAAAAACGGTAATGCTTTAGTTTGTATTAAAGCAAAAGATACATTGATAAAAGGTAAAAAATTTGTTAATGAATATCTGAATCGTGATGAAGTGTATTATGTTCAAACTCCGCAGATATTTAAATATAAGGATTTGTATAAAGCATTGTTGAAAGCAGAAAAAGAAAACTTTACCGGCACCGATGAATCAATGCTTGTTAAAAAGTCAGGTAAAAAAGTAAACATTGTAGAAGGCTCTGTATTTAATTACAAGATAACAACTACAGATGATGTTGAGCTTTTTAAAAAACTAATAACAAAGTGATAGAAAGACAGAACTTAACGGTTTAATAATCTTTTTATTATCACATTGTAAGGTAATTATTAAATATCATTTTAATTACGTTGTTTTAAAATCTGCACACAAAAAAATGAACTGGGAAAACAGTTCAATTTTCATTTAAAATATTTCTTTAAATATTTGCGCTAGTTTAGCATCGTCATA
>JAVEUY010000177.1:0-6302 GCA_034005315.1 Ignavibacteriaceae bacterium
TTTGGCAAAGATGCATCTAAAATTAAAGTATTAATCTTTGCACAGCAGCATGGTGATGAACAATCAGGTAAAGAAGGTGCCTTGCTGCTGATTAACGAATTGCTTAAAACTGAAAACCAATACTTGTTTGATAAAATTGATTTTACGTTAGTTCCTCAATTGAATCCAGATGGATCAGAGAAAGATCAGCGAAGGAATGGAAATGAAATGGACCTAAACAGGAATCATTTAATTCTTACAGAGCCGGAAGTAATTGGTTTGCATCAATTGTTTAATAAATATCTTTTTGAAGTAACAATGGATGTTCACGAATATTGGCCTTTTAGTGAATCATCTAAGAAATTCGGATACCACAAAAATTATGATGAAACAATCGGTGCTATGACTAATATTAATATTTCTGAAAAGCTGAGAAAACTTTCCTATGATAAATACATTCCGTTCATATTTGATTATATCTCAAAGAAAAATTTTTCTGCATTTCATTATCTTCCCGGCGGTTCGTCTGGCAGTGAAAATCTTCGTTACAGCACATTTGATATAAATGATGGAAGACAAAGCTTTGGGATACAAAATACTCTTTCGTTTATTCAGGAAGGATTGAACGGTGAAAATAGCAGCTTAGAAAATATTGAGCATCGTGCAAAAGGTCAGATGATTGGGATGCTTGGATTGTTGAAGTTCAGTTATGATAACATTGATGAAATAAAAAAACTTGTTGTTGATGAAAGAAAAAATCTCGAAGAGAATAAAGCTGATAAGCAAACTGTAATTCAGCTCAATCATTTTTCAGATGGAACTGAACTTAAATTAAATCTTAGATCTTACAGCACAGGCAGTGATACAGTTGTAACGGTTAAAGATTTCAGGTCTGTTGTTAAATCACTTTATGATGTTGAAAGACCGAAAGGATATTTGATTCCGAAAGATTTGAAAGAAGTTATTGATTGGGCTGAAAGACATGAATTGAAATATTACGATTACCAAAAAACTTCTGATGATAAAATTGAACAATACTTTGTTACTGATATTGATTCTATTGATTTTGAAGGAGATATGGTTGTTAATCCCGGTGTAATGAAAACAGAAGTTACCAATAATATAAATTCATCCGGTTACATTTTTATTCCTGTCAATCAATTACGAAACAATATGATAGTGATTGCGCTGGAACCAAAATCAGAACTTGGTTTGGTTACTTATAAACAATTTGAGTATCTGCTGAAAAAAGGTGTAAATTATCCTATCTTAAGAGTAGTGAATTAAATTGTTGTGAATCATTTCAAGCTGGTTTTAGAATGCGATAATCTGTAATTAAAATGAAATCAATAAAACAAAATATTAACAATTATTCCATTGATTTTAAAAATCGTTTTAGTGGTCTATGAAATTTCTCCTTAGTCTGATTAACACAACTATGTTGTAATTAAAAAAATTATTAGGAGAAGAAAATGAATATAATTGTTTTAGGCGCAGGTTTAATTGGTAGTCCAATGGCGGTTGATCTTGCAGATGATAAATCATTTAACATTTCGGTTGCAGATTTCAATCAAAAAAATCTGGATAATATTCCCAAGCAGCTTCCTATAAAAAAGATTTGCAAAGATCTTTCAGATCCTGAAATCTTAAAATCATTAGTTAAGAAAAATGATATTGTATTAAACGCACTTCCGGGTTTTATGGGATTTAAAACTCTCAAAGAAATTATCAAAGCAAAAAAAAATGTTGTTGATATTGCTTTCTTTCCTGAGGATCCGTTTGAACTTGATGAACTTGCTAAAAAAAATAATGTAACAGCAATTGTTGATTGTGGTGTTGCACCTGGAATGAGCAACATTCTTTCAGGTTATGTAAATTCAGTTTTAGATGTTATAGATTCTGTTCTTATTTATGTCGGTGGTTTGCCTCTCCTTCGTGAATATCCTTATGAGTATAAAGCGGGCTTTTCACCAATCGATGTAATTGAAGAATATACGCGTCCTGCCAGATATGTTGAAAACGGAAAGCTGGTTGTTCGTCCTGCTCTTTCAGATCCTGAGTTAATTCACTTCGATAAAATCGGAACACTCGAAGCATTTAACAGTGATGGCTTGCGCACTCTTGCAAAAACTATCAATGCACCAAATATGAAAGAGAAAACTTTACGCTATCCGGGACATATTGATAAAATTAAAGTCCTTCGCGAGAGCGGATTTTTTAATCAGCAGGAAATTGAAATTAAAGGAGTAAAAATTAAGCCTGTTGATTTTACATCTAAAATTTTATTTCCGATTTGGAAGCTTAAAGAAGGTGATGAAGATTTTACTGTGATGCGGATTATTATTGAAGGCGAAAAAAATAAAATGAAAATCCGTTATACCTATTATCTTTTAGACAGACACGATAAAAAAACAAATGTTCATTCAATGGCAAGAACAACCGGTTATACTGCAACAAGTGTTGTTAAGATGCTTTCAATTGGGTTGTTCGATAGAAAAGGAATTTGTCCGCCCGAATTTATCGGAGAGAATCATAAATGTGTGGATTTTATTATTAAGGAATTGAAAAAGCGTGGAGTGGTTTATCATCAGACAATAGAAACGATTGGATAATATTTGTGAAGCATAATCTTGAAAAAATACCGACTATAAAACTTGCGAATCTTCCCACACCGATTGAAGAAGCAAAAAGATTAGCTGAAAAAATTGGTTTACCAAAATTATTCATTAAGCGTGATGATATGACTGGTCTTGCAGGCGGAGGAAATAAAGCAAGAAAACTTGAATATGATTTTGCAGAAATTATAAAAAACGGTTATGATGTTGTGCTTACTGCTGGCGGTGTTCAATCAAATCATGCAAGAATGACTGCAGCAGCAGCGCGCAAACTTGGACTTGATGTAAAGCTTGTCCTTGGCGGACCGGATTTTGAAATCGCAAAAGGAAATTTACTTCTCGATGTTTTATTCAATGCTGAGATAAGATATCTGGTTGACGACGATGCTAATCCAAGTCTTGAAAGAGAAATGCAAAAATGGTCAGACGAACTTTTGATTGAAGGAAGAAAACCATTTATTATCCCAATTGGAGGAAGCACCGGACTTGGTGCTCTCGGTTATGTTAAAGCGATGGAAGAGTTATCTTATCAACTGAAAATTGATAATGTGCAGATAATATTGGGTGTCGGCTCGTGCGGAACTTTAGCAGGTGCAATTTTAGGTGCAAAAATATTTCTTAGTAATGCAAGAGTAATCGGTGTTAGTGTTTCAAGATCAGCAGATGCTATCAGAAAAAGAACTTTAGAATTGATTGAGGAAAGTGCTGAACTGATCAATTATAAAATTGATGATGATATTAATATTGAATGTTACGATAATTATCATATCGAATACGGAATAGCAACTGATGAAGGAAAACAAGCGATTAATCTCGCGGCAAACCTTGAAGGTATTTTGTTAGACCCGATTTATACAGGTAAAGTTATGGCTGCATTGATTGACTTAGCGAAAAAGAATATTATTGATAAAAATATTCCTGTTGTCTTTATTCATACAGGAGGAATGCCAATAATATTTTCTTTTGATTCTGAATTAGGCAGCAGCATTAATTGTAAAAAAATATATCCCAAATAAAACAAGTTGGATTTTTGTGAGGTTTAGTGATTTAGAGTTTTAGTGGCAGAAAAAAGATTTGCCACAAAAGCACCAAATAACAAAAAATATTTTAAAATGATACGACATTACATTTTTATTCTCTTAATCGTCAATGCACATAATTTGTTTTCTCAGGAACACAGTAGTGTTAATAAAGAAAACATCTTATCACTAATTAATAAATTCAGTGATAACGACCCATGGTTAAACGGCGAAGCAATTAATAAGATTATTCAGATAGGTGAGCCTGCAGTTAATTATCTTATAAAATCTTTGCAGGATCAAAATGAAAATGTTCGTTGGTGCTCAGCTATTGCTCTAGAAAAAATATCACCGGCGGGAACACAATCTATTCCTTATCTCATTGAAGCGTTGAAAGATAAAAACTCAAATGTAAGATGGTGTTCAGCGCTGGCACTTGGTAAGTTTGGCAAAGATGCAAATACATCAGTTACTGAACTTCAAAATCTTTTATATGATGATGATTATGATATCCGGTGGGCGGCATACATTTCGATTTCAAAAATTGATAAGGCTTTGTTGAATGTTATTCCTGATCTTAATCAAAAAATCAGAATTATTGAAAAGTTCACTCCTGAGCTAATGAAAGAGTTAAGCGTTCCCGGAGTATCAATCAGTTTAATTACAGAAAATAAAATTTCTTATTCAAAATCATTTGGTGCTGCAGATGCAGATAATAAATCTCAGGTAAATGATAACACTTTGTTTGAAGCCTGTTCGATGAGTAAACCGGTTTTTACATTGATAGTTTTGCATTTAGTTGAAAAAGGTCTTATCGATTTGGATAAACCGCTTTATAACTATCTTCCGGAATTATTTATCAGTGATGATGAAGATTATTCGAAGCAGATTACTGCAAGAATGATATTATCTCACACAAGCGGAATGCCTAATTGGCGTAAAGGTGATGAGGAAAGAAATCCTCCGCTTCCTTTGTATTTTAAACCGGGAACAAAATTTAGTTATTCAGGTGAAGGTATTTATTACTTACAGCGTGTAGTTGAAAAAATCACTAATCAATCTTTAGAGACTTATGCAAGACAAAATTTATTTGACAAGCTTGAATTGAAATCTACAAGTTTTGTTTGGGATGAAAAATTTGATGAACAGATTGCAACCGGGCACAATGCTAAAGGTGAGTGTAATGAAAGAAGAAAATATCTTCACAGCAATGCTGCTTATACGCTTTACACAACTCCGAATGAATATTCTAAAATTGTTTTAGAGATTATAAAAACTGATGATAGCTTAGCTGATCATTTCTTAACTAAAAAAACTATTGATGAAATGTTGTCTCATCAGGTTCGTGTTGATACACGCGAAGTTATTGATAGACCCGGAAGGAATTATGGTTTGTTTGCTTTTCGTGGATTTGGCTGGGCAATTGATTCAACAGCAACTGGTGATGTTATTTATCATAGCGGAGCAAATCAAACAGGGTTTAGATGTTATTCACAATTTAGTCAGAAGGATAAAAGCGGAATAGTAATAATGACTAACGGCGAAAATGGAAGTGAGCTTTGGCAGCGATTGATTAAAGAAATTGGTGATCTATAGTAAAATAATAAATGAATGGAACGCGGATTAAACTGATGCAACTGATTTAAACTGATTAAATCTGTTGAATCAGTGTGCTATTGTATTTAAAGGTAAAAAATGAAAATAGAAAAAATTGAATTACGACATACCAAAATGGAGTTGGTCTCTCCATTTACAACATCAATGGGAACTGAATATGATGAGGAGCATATTATTATTCGTATTGATAGTGAAGGTTTAACAGGCTGGGGTGAATGCGTTGCTGAGGGAACACCTTTTTATTCTTATGAAACTGTTAATACTGCGTGGCATATTTTTCAGGATTTTTTAATCCCATCAATACTTGGTAAAAATATCTCAAGTGTTAGTGAAGCGATATCATCTTATGAAAGAGTGCGCGGACATAGAATGGCAAAAGCAGGACTTGAAGCTGCTCTGTGGGATCTTTTCGCTAAATCAAAAAATATTTCTCTTTCAAAAATGTTTGGCGGAACAAAAGAAAAAATTGATGTTGGTGTTAGTATTGGTATTCAATCATCTGTTCCGGAGTTGATAAAAAAAATTGAAGCATATCTTGTTGAAGGCTATAAAAGAATAAAAATTAAAATTGCTCCCGGTAATGATATACAATTTGTTAAAGCAGTTCGGAAAGAATTTCCAAACATCTTATTACAGGTTGATGCTAATTCTGCTTATGAATTAAAGCACATAGATTTGTTCAAACAGATGGATGATTATAATTTATTATTGATTGAGCAGCCGCTTGGTTATGATGATATTTTTGAACATTCCAAACTTCAGCGTGAGCTTAAAACTCCGATTTGTCTTGATGAAAGCATTCACTCGCTTGCTGATACTCGTGCAGCAATTGAACTTGATAGCTGCAGAGTGATAAATATAAAACCCGGTCGTGTTGGCGGATTTACAGAATCGAAACTTATTCACGATTACTGCGCATCTAAAAATATTCCTGTTTGGTGTGGCGGAATGTTGGAAAGCGGAATCGGAAGGGCAGGGAATGCTGCACTTGCATCATTACAAAATTTTATTTTACCCGGCGACATATCGGCAAGTAAGCGTTATTATAAAGAAGATATTGTTGAGCCGGAAT
>JAVEUY010000178.1:0-6272 GCA_034005315.1 Ignavibacteriaceae bacterium
ATACCTTTACAAAGATTACTAATCAGATACAAAAGTACATAATTACAAAAGTCGGTGTTAATCTTACGGCAGGTTTTATTAATACAATTGTTTTAAGTTTGATAGGAGTTGACTTTCCGGTTGTCTGGGGATTATTTGTTTTCCTTTTTAATTTCATCCCAACCATTGGTTCTGCTGCTGCGCTTGTGTTTCCTGTGCTGTTTACTCTTGTTCAGTTTGATTCATTTGGTTTTGTAATTTTAGTTTTATTAGTAATGATAGGAATTCAGACTCTTGCTTTTAACGTTGCTGAGCCTATGATTATGGGAAAAAGATTAGACTTAAATCCCCTGCTGATTTTACTTAGTGTTTTGGTGTGGGGTTATATCTGGGGAATCGTTGGCATGCTGCTTTCTGTTCCGCTTACAGCAATAATCAAAATTATTATATCAAATTCAGATTCACCGAATATGGAATTCTTTGAACAGTTAATGAGTCAGGAGAAAAAATAAACTGATTGTTTAATATTATTTTTTAATAATATTTTCTGTCAATCAATATATCAGAATCTTATAAATCTTATCCGTAAGAGCTTATAAAATTTTTAAATAATTATTCGCCTTCTTCGTCAAGGTTACCATTCCATAAATATTTCTTTGTTTCTTTAACTATTACTTTACTCAAAAGTAATAATGAAACAAGATTTGGCAGTGCCATCAAAGCATTAGTTACATCTGCAAATGTCCATACTATATTCAGAGACATTACAGAACCAATCATCACAAAAATTACCCAAAGATATCTGTATGGTTTTACAACTTTGTTTCCGAAAAGATATTCAGCAGCTTTTTCACCATAGTAAGACCATCCAAGAATAGTTGAGAAAACAAATGTTAACAATCCAAGTGTTAAAACTATCGGACCGATAATATGAAAATCACTGAACGCTTGTTTGGTTAATGCAGCACCTGAAAATCCTTTAATCCATTCACCTGAATTTACAATTACCAGTCCTGTCATTGCACAAACCACAACAGTATCCCAGAATGTTCCGGTTGAAGAAACCAACGCCTGTCTTACCGGATTTTTAGTTTGTGCGGCTGCTGCAACAATAGGTGCGCTTCCCAAACCTGATTCATTTGAAAACAAACCGCGTGCGATTCCAAATCTTAACGCTTCTTTCATTCCTGCACCAACAAACCCGCCGACAACAGCGTGTCCGTTAAATGCACTGTTAAATATCAGCATAACAGTATCAGGTATCCCGCTGAGGTTCATTGCAAGAATTATTAAACAACCAAGCACATAAGTTATAGCCATAAAAGGGACAAGTCTTTCACAAACAGATGCAATAGATTTTATTCCGCCAATAATAACAACAGCGGTTAATGCAGTTAAAATAATTCCGGTTATCCACATAGGTACTTCAAAAGTTTCATAAACAAGTGTTGAGATGGAATTGGACTGCACCATATTTCCGATACCAAAAGCAGTAACAGAAGTAAAAGCTGCAAACAATACAGCAAGCCATTTCATATTCAATCCGCGTTCGAGAACATACATAGGTCCGCCAGCCATAGAACCATCCGGCATTTTAACTCTGTATTTAACAGCTAATAAAGCTTCGCTGTATTTTGTTGATATTCCGAAAACACCAGTTAACCACATCCATAAAACAGCCCCGGGTCCGCCGGCTGCTATTGCGGTTGATACACCGACAATATTTCCGGTTCCGATAGTTGCAGCAAGTGCAGTTGTCAATGCTCCAAACTGACTTATATCACCGCTTCCCTCTTTATTTCTCTTCAAGGAAATTTTTATTGCTTTACCGATAAATCTCTGAATAATTTTTAACCGGAACGTTAAAAAAACATGTGTCCCGAAAAGAAGAATGATAATCGGATAACCCCAAAGAATGTCACTGATTTGTGTAAGAACATTTTCCAATAATTCCATAAAATTCCTTTGTTAAGATGGTTTAGGCTAAGAGTGATGATTTGATATTAATGTTTGTTTGTACAATAAAGAGAATCCTTATGTTATTATTTTAAAAATAGGTTAGCTGATTTTTAAAACAAAGTTGCCGGCGCAATTTTTATAATATTAACTCTGTGCAGCTTTTATTTATCCGGTTAAATATTAGTTTTACATTACCGATTATTAATAATTACTTAAGCCAAAAGAGGTGTCTTATGAAGCAACCATTTACATTTTTTTTATTGCTTATTCTCTGTTTATTTTCTTCCTATAATTTTGCTGAAAACTATTCAGCAACTACTCCGAACAATACAGCAGCTCCCAATACCGGCAAATGGTATTTTGGAGGCAACATAGGAGCTAATGTCTGGAACGATTACATGCTTATAAGTGTTGAACCAATGTTGGGTTATAATTTCAGTTCTAAATTTTCATCCGGCATTAAAGCCCATTATTCTTTTATCAAAGAGAACTATAAAAACAGAGAAAATTTTTCTTATCATAATTTTGGCGGAAGTCTGTTTATGAGATACAGCCCTGTTCCGCTGGGATATCTGCATGCAGAGTTTGCATTTACAAACTACGAGCACCATATATATAACCAATTAAGCCAAAGATATGAGTCTGAAAGAACGTGGGTTCCGTTTGTACTGCTCGGCGCAGGTTACAGACAACCAATTGGTTCAAATGCAACTGCTTATGCAGAGATTTTATTCGATGTTCTGCAGGATAAAAATTCTCCTTTTAAAAAATGGGAGCCAATAGTACACGTAGGTATTGCTGTAGGATTTTAAACTGGTTTTTATCAAATATTTTTTAAGGCTTCTGAAAATCTGGGGCTTACATAAAACAGCTATCAACGCTAAGTTTTTCAGAAGTCTTTTTTATTTAGATCATTTCTCCGGCTGATACTAAAAACTTCATATTTGCAGAAGCTTTTTTAACAAACATCTGTAAATACAGATAAAAAATTTTCTGCTTTTAAATGACATTACCTTCAGATAATCCGCCATCTAAACTTATTCTGTGGATAACTACAATTGCTTCGTTTATGACAGCGTTTATGGGATCATCTATAAATATTGCACTGCCGGTTATCGGCGAAGAATCTAATGCAATAATGAGCTCTGTTGAAAAAAAATATTATGGTGCTGCATCATCAACACTGGCATCAATGCGGATGCATTCCCAACCAGCCTGCAAACTGCTTTTGTGCTTTTCAATTCTTTCTGATCCGATAAATCCGTTAATCTATAAATTCGTTAAGGGTAAGCTTATCTGATATAGATAAGGATCCGTCTGAAGATTTAAATTCAAAATCAACATTATTTGTTTTCCCGTTAAGATATTTTTTCATTCGTTTAAACATTCTGCCGGAAAATAATTTTGATACATTGAAAACTGCTGTTTTTATTCCATTTAATGTTGGAAGGTTATTTACAAAATTTATCCATTCACTGTCAGGCTGACTTACAGAAAACAAAGAACTGTTTTTCCAGCCGCTTAATAATAAATAATCTGCTTCTTCAAGCTTATGCGGTTCAAAATTATTTATTGGTATCAGTTCAGCAGCTAAACCTCTGTGTAAAAGAAATTGTGTAATCGATTCCCCGAACTTATTATTTGCAGAGTTTTTATTGCTGACAATTATTAAAGCCTTTTGCATTTCATACCTCACTAAAAATTTTATACAAAACTTACGAATGCAGCAGAAGGTTCTCAATTAACTTATTATGGACGGATTGATTTAATGATATATGACTGATGGATATTTTATAAATCTGGTTTTATCCGGCAGCAAAAACCTGAGATATTTTAAAATCAAAATATTTAAATAATTTGTAATGACTATTAAGCAGATGGAATCCGGATAAATTTATTCATATCCTATTAAGAATAAAAAGAACATCTGCATTAAAGAAAAGCAGCCAGGGAGTTAACCTGGCTGCAATAAATAAAATAAGTTTTTTAACAGATCAGAGGCTTATTAAATATTCAGTTCCATTTAGTTTATGATAAGTAACATAAAGATTCTTACAGATTTCTGAAACTCTTTCGTTATCGCTAAAAACAGCAACTCCGCGCAATTGATAAATCCCGATTGGATTGCCAAGCTGATACAATGCAAATGCTGCTGCGATTCTTTCTTCATCAGTTTTTCCATCGTTCAATATTTTTAGAAGAGGAATCATTGCCTTAGATGCATCGTTACTTTGAAGATATGATTCTCTTATAAGATCATACATTACAAATGCTGAGCTGGTATGAAGACCAATGTTTTCTGATTTTATTCCCATCGTGAGGTTATCAACAATAGCAGCTTTTTTTTCAACAGGGAATTCTGTTACCTGTGCTCTGAGAGTTATTGCAACAAAAAGTGCAAATAACAATGCTAAAGATTTTTTCATGGTGCGCTCCTTTTAATAAATAGTTATTCGTTCGACTGAAATTTAATTTTTATTTATTCACCTCACCACTTGTTAGTGTTGGAAGGGCAGATAAAGTAATGAAAGGAAAAATTAAGTGTTTAGAGTAATTAAAAATTCTCTGATATTACAATGAAGTTTGAGTAATATTATTTAAGTATTTAAAACTTCCGTATTATTTAATTTTATAATCAGAGACCTCTGAAAAAAATATTTTAATATAATTGCTACTCTAACAGAAGCAGAAGTTCAATAAGCAAACAACATATTTTTATTTTGCCGGAACCACATAAGTTCACGAAAACGACAAACCGGGTTTTTCAGAAGTCCCGCACTATTTAAATAATTACATTTAATTCTTTGCTGCCAACGGAGAAAATCTTACAACTGTATTTTTAACAGGTTTTATACTATGCAAATATTCGTAAATCGAACCAAGATCATCTTCAGTCATATTTGCAAACAAAGTCCAGGGCATTATTGTATTAAATTCACCAGGTTTCACCTCAATATTCTTTGCCTGATCGGAAGCCATTGATTTAAATCTTTGAATAAACTCTTCTTTAGTCCATGAACCAATACCGGTTTCGATATCCGGAGTAATATTAGCGCTTCGGATAGTTCCAAACGGAAGTTTAACTTCATAACCGCCTGCATATTCCATTCCTGCAACCATTTTACCATCTTCAGTTTGGGTATGACAATGAATGCATGCACCTATAGTTACAAGATATTTTCCATAAGCTTTCATATCAGATTTGTCCGGAGCATTAAGTGGTTTATAGACTTCAAGCGGCATTGTTTTTTCAATATAATTCAATGGAAAATCAAGCTGCTTTTCGCTCACCTCATTTTTAATTGGTTTAAGAGTTCTTATATATGCAACAATTGAAAGTAGATCTTCTTCAGACATTTTATGATAATTCTCATAAGGCATAATTGGAAATAATGACTCGCCATCTTTGTTTAATCCGGAAGTTAAAGCACGAATTATTTCACCATCAGACCAATCTCCTAATGCTGCCGGAGTAATGTTTCTTGCAGGTATAGTGCCTGGTAAACCTATCTCTTCTCCGAAAATTTCACCACCCATTCCTTCAGTACCTGGTTTAACTGGTCCCGAATACTTTGTAAAATCTCTGGATGAATGACAATCAATACAAACTGCTACACTGTTTGCAAGATACCTTCCTCTCTCAATCCTTTCTGGAGTTGCAACAACCTTTTCATTGATAACAGGAACATTTTGGGGATATGTCAAGGTGAAATAAACTGAACCAAAAACTATCAGTACTACAAGTCCCCCTATTATTATTGCCCCTGTTTTTATTAACTTTTTCATTTTAGCCTCGCTTTATGAATTATGTTAATACAATTAGTTATTTAATAAATACTTTGCCTTCAAATCATCAGATTATTTTTAAGAATACGAATAGAAGAAAACAATGATCCGCAGAAAATCAACAGGTATATTTTTTTCTTGTATGCTCAACAAGATTCTTTTAAGAAGACGCTGTAAAATATTACATACTTACAGTGTATGCGTGAATTTATGGATAAGCGGTAATATTTTTTGTAAGGAGGAATTAATATTGACACAAGACACCTGATTTGTAATCTTCACAAAGAAAAAGCGGGCAATCCTCTCATTGGAGGAGATATTACATTTTATTAGAGATGTTAAAAATTAGATTATAACTATTTATAAAAACTGAAAACCTGAAAAAACTTATCATTATTTCTGAATGATTTTTTGCAAAACGATTTTCTTATTTATCTCACAAAAAAAAAAGCGCTTAGTCCCCTCTTGGGAGGGTCGAGGGGTGGGTCAAATAATTGTGTTTTCATCAACCCATTTCTCAATTTTCTTAATAACTTCATCTAACTGAT
>JAVEUY010000179.1:0-6265 GCA_034005315.1 Ignavibacteriaceae bacterium
AAAGAACATAAGGCGGAATATCTTTGAACATCTATTTTGTACATTTAAATAGTGCAAGAGTTTTTTGGTTGCAATCAACTATTACACCGATTGAAACTAAAAAGATTGCATCATTAGCAGATTCAAAAAGAGTTTTATATTTTATTTCACTCTGGATAAGCGCTTCTGTTGCTTTATGCTTTTCTGTTATATCATTAAAAAAAACGGCAATAGTATTTGAAGTTAACTTCATAACAGAAAATTCATAAACCCCTTTTAAAAATATATCATCATATTTTATTTGCATATTTAAAAGAGATTTGCCGGTTTTTATTACAGACTTGAATTTACCGATAAAATTATCTTTTAAAAGTCCGGGAAAAATATCCTGAATTTTTTTTGATATAAGTTTATAAACATCAATTTTTAATGTATTAACGGCTGATTGATTTGTGCTTATCAGAATAAGATCATCATTCTCATCCATCCTGTAAACCAAAACTCCTAATGGAGAAGCATCAAGCATATTCTGAAGGCTTTGAGCAAGCTTTTTTGCATTCTCTTCAGCATTTTTCTGATAGGTTATATTGTCACAAACAAAATTAATCTCTTTGATAATTTCAGTATCTGCTAATGTATAGATTGTTTCCCGGACCCAGAAACTTTGCCCGTTTTTTCTTAGCATTATCATCTCGTGCGAAGACTGTTTACCTGGGTTTAACAACACGTATTGTATTTGTTTTTCTAATCTTTCGCGCTCAGTAAAAATAAAAATATCTGAAACATCGGATCCAAGTAATTCATCAACTTCAAATCCAAGTTCTGCAGCGCCATTTTTATTAATGGAAATAATTTTTTTATCCAAAGAAACAGTGAAAAGAATTAATGGATAATTCTCATAAAGCAGTTTATACTTTATCAGGTCTTCAGCAGATACCTTTTTTGTACTGCTAAAAGTATTGTTTGGTTTTTCCTGATCAGGTTGCATTTTATCTTTAATCAGAGATACTTTTATGATATGAAAACTTTTCATATTAAAATAAGAAACTTATTACAATTAGTTAACTGGTTTATAATAAAAATATTTGTTTGGGATAGTTTTAAAAAGCGGTATATCTTTACAATGTAATTTTAAAACACATTAATTCTTGAGAAACTATAAATTAACAATCCAATATGACGGCACAGAATATGCCGGCTGGCAGATTCAGGAAAACAGTAATACCGTACAGGGAACTATTACAGCAGCAATCAGATTATTATTAAAAGAAAAAATTAATCTTATAGGCGCAGGAAGAACCGACAGCGGAGTTCATGCTGCCGGGCAGGCTGCAAATTTCCGCACGGAAAGTGTAATTGATATTTACAGATTCAAACACTCGCTTAATTCTATTTTGCCTTTTGATATCTCAATAAAAAAAATGGAAGAAGTACCTGAAGATTTTCATGCCAGATATGATGCAAAAAAAAGAGCTTACTTCTATCTGATTTCTAAAACAAAAAATCCGTTCTTCAGAAATTATAGCTATTTTTATCACAAAGAAATTGATTTAGATAAACTCAATCGTCTTTCTAAAATAATTTCCGGAACAAAAGATTTCACTTCGTTCTGCAGGAAAAATTCAGAAGTTGAAAATAAAATTTGTACTGTTTACCAGATAAGCTGGCGCGAAATCCGTGAGCTGATTGTTTTCTATATTAAAGCTGACAGATTTTTGCACGGAATGGTTAGAACTATCGCAGGAACTTTGTTGAGATCTCAGGAGTTATCTGAACCGGAGAATTATCTTAACGGGATTTTTAATTTAAAAAACAGAGAATCTGCTTTTGAGGCTGTTCCTGCAAATGGTTTATTCCTGTATAAAGTAGAGTATTAACATGATAATTATCAGATTAAAAAATATAATCATTTAAATTACAGATTATGGAATTTTTATCTCAAATACATTCAAGGATAATCCATTTTCCGATAGCATTATTATGTGTTTATCCGTTTATAGAGTTACTGTATTTTATCACTCAAAAAGAATACTTTAATAAAACAGCTTTTTTATTTTTAACACTTGGTGTTGTTGCTGCTTTATTTGCAGCTCTTTCAGGGAACCGGACATTTGAAATGATTAGTAACTGGCAGGCAGATTCCAAACAGATTTTTGAACAGCACCAGCTATTTGCAAATATAACAGTGTGGTTTTTTTCAGCTTTGCTTATTATAAGATATGCTGTGTTTCAAAAATATCCTTCTAAAAGAGTAATTGCATTTATATTTTTTATTGTTTCTTTAGCCGGATTATATGTTGTATTTCAAACCGGATATTACGGCGGTTTGTTATCAAAACTTGTTATTGTTAATTCACAGTAGATTATTTAATAATTATTTAAACAAAGTTTATGATTAAGATAATTACTACAATAAAATATTTTCTGATTATAATATTTCTTTTTCAATTGTCCGTTAATGCGGAACAACCTCCGTCGGGCAGGGTATCGGGATTATTTATGTCAATCGGAGTAGGTCCAAGATTTCCGGTAGCAAATTTTTCCAATACTGCTGGTGTTGGTTATGGTGTTAATCTGGAGTTTTCATACACAGATAATGAATTCCTGCCTGTGTTTTTATACACAAAAATTGGTTTCGAACAATTTTCCGGTTCACAAAATTTTTATAGAGAAAGTGATTATACTAATTATCATGTAAATGCAATTCCGGTTAGCGTTGGTGCGCGGTATTATTTTTCTCCTTTGATGGGAAATATAATTTTACTGATGCCGGTTGTTCAGATTTCTGCTATGTATTGTTACTCTCATACTCTAAATGAATTTGATAAAAATTCAGGAAGAAATAATTTCTCTGAGGATAAGCATGAGTTTGGTTTTAGTGCCGGAGCGGGATTTTCAATGTTTATGATGGAATTATCAGCGTCATATAACTATCTGCCCGGGAAACAATTTGTTTCTTTGGATCTAAAAGTAAGACTTCCTTTATATATAAATTTTTAAGAGGTAAAAAAATGAATTATAAAAATCTTCTTCTTGATGTTAATCAAAACATCGGGCTGATTACATTAAACAGACCGGATAAACTGAATGCATTAAATCATGAAACATTAGTTGAGTTAAAAGATGTATTGGAAAAATTAGAATCAGATGAAAATATTTTTGTTATGATAATTACCGGAAGCGGAGAAAAAGCTTTTGTTGCAGGAGCAGATATTTCAGAGATCAACAAATTAAATATGCTGGAAGGTAAAAAGTTTGCCGAATTTGGTCAATCAGTTTTTTCTATTATTGAAAAGTTTGAAAAACCTGTTATCGCTGCTGTTAATGGTTTTGCTCTTGGCGGCGGATGTGAACTTGCATTATCATGTCATATCAGATTGGCAAGTGAGAATGCAAAGTTTGGACAGCCGGAAGTTAATCTCGGTATTATTCCTGGTTACGGCGGAACGCAGAGATTAACCAGACTTATAAATTCAGGAAGAGCTGCTGAGATGATTCTGACTGCTGATATGATTGATGCAAATGAAGCATTAAGAATCGGTTTGGTTAATAAAGTTTATCCTCAAAGTGAACTGCAAAGTCAGTCTTTTGATATGGCAGTAAAAATTGCTTCTAAAGGGCAGCAGGCTATTCGATTAGCTTTAAAAGCAATTAAAGCTAATGATGAAGTATCTCTGCAGGAAGGACAGAATATGGAAGCATCTCTTTTTGCTCTTTGCTGCGGAACTGAAGATTTTAAAGAGGGAACAAAAGCATTCCTGGAAAAAAGAAAACCAGTATTCGTTAATAAATAATTAAATAATCGATGAAAAGGTTTTCTCTTAAAAATATTTCCATTACTCTTTTAATCGTAGTTATTGTTTTACTTTTTATTAATGTTATTGTTAGTAAGCTTACTGCAAAAGATGAACAACTGCAGAACAAAGAAGAAATATCAGGAGTTTTGATCGATAGTTTATTCAGATCAGCTTTATATAATTATGGAATTGAAGATAACTGGATTAAAAAGAAAACCCTCAGACAAATTTCCGGTGATTCACTTTTTGCTTCATATAGCATTGTTGTTCCAAAAGATGTTCCTATTAATTTACTTCAGTTGGAAGCAAAAAAAATGTTATGGGATTATGATGCAGATATCATAAGCGAAGAAGTAACGAAAGAAAAAAAAGTTCTGTTAAAAATCAGCTCAGATAATTTTTTAAAATTGGCTGCCGAACTAAGTTATGGTAATAATATCAGAAGAGAATATGGAGCAGTTTCTTTTTTAGTCAAAGATATAAAACCGGATGACATAGAAAAATACAGCGAGCTTTTAGGAACACCTGAATTGTTTTATGCTGTTCTTGTTCCGGATAGTAAATCAAAAGCTATTTTAAACGATTTAAAAAAATTTGAAAGAAGATTTGCAGTTATTCTTAATGATGACATTACAGAATTTGATTATAAGCTGTCTTCTTCTATTTCGGAAAACAGAACCCTGCTTTCATTAAAAAACATAATTTCTTCGTTTTATTCCGCAGCTTTCTTTATTGTGGATGTAAAATCAGATTTGTATGAGTCTGCAAATTATAAAGTAATTGAAGCAGCATTGAAAAAGAGAAATATTAAAATTGTTAAAAGCAGCCGATTTGATTTGCTAAAAATTAATTCTCTTAGTCCCGAATCAAGCTTCAGCGAGTTTATTAAGACTTTGGGCAAGAGTGAAGAAAAAGCAGCCATGATTTCTGCAGAAGATTATTTACTGATTTCCGAATTGATTCCGGCTTACAGAAAAATTGGTTATAGATTTATTCAGCCGGGGGAATTAGTTTTAAATAAGTAAAAATTATACAGCTTAAAAAAATATCAATGAATTATAATATTTCATTATATTCCGTTAGTAAAATTAAGCATTTTTAATAAGGAGAGTTGAAGCCTTATTATAACATATCGCTATCTCAGATTCGCAAAAATGTTGAAAAAAGAAAGAAAAAATATACTGATGATGATAGTTTTATCTTTAATAAAAATGAATATTCGCTTGGAATAATAAAAGAAGTTAAAAACAACTTCGGTGAAACTCTTACCCGTTTTGATGGAAATATTCCTGTAAGTCTTCCAATTGAAAAAAGTCAAAGGTTCTTATTCATTTCCTACGATCAGACGCGCGGGTCTCACGGTTTACACAAATATCCGGCTAAATTTTTTCCAGAGCTTCCTCGTTGGTTAATACAAAAATATTCCAAACCTGGTGATATAATTCTAGACCCATTTATGGGCAGCGGTACATCAAATGTTGAAGCCTTACTTTTAGGTAGGCATTCAGTTGGTATTGATGTTGATCCTTTTGCAAAATACTTAACAAAAGTTAAAACTACTAAACTGAATATTGATGAGTTGGAAGAAAGCACAGACAGTTTGTTAAATTCCTTGTTAAAATATGCTCCTGAAAAAATAAATGAAACAGACATTCCAACTTTTCCATATCGAGATAATTGGTTTGATCGAGAAATTCTGTTTGAGCTAACTTATATCAAAAAGCTGATTTTGAAATCAAATTATTCTAATGATATTAAAAATTTTCAATTAATTTCTTTGTCCTCAATAATACGTTCCGTTTCAAACGCTGATAATAATTGTACCCGTACTGTAGTTAGAAAGAAATTAAACAAAAATATATATCCTTCAATGGCTTTAACAAAATTTGCTGAAACCTTACTATTGAACTCGTATAGGGTTGCTGAATTCAGTACTATATCCAGTACAAATATTTCAGTAGAAATTCCTGAAGATAATGATGCTAGAAGTATTAAATATCCAGCAAATTATTTTGATTTTGCTCTTACTTCTCCTCCCTATGCAAATGCTGTTGATTATCCTAGAACACACCAATTAGAAATGTATTGGTTAGGACTTGCAAATGGTTCATTAATACCAATGAAAAAAAAGCACATCGGTACAGAAAGTGTTTCAGCTGATGATTACAAGCAGCTTCATAAAATTGGGGTTAAAGAAGCTGATAAAATTATTTCTTCTATATTTCAAAAAGACCCACGTCGTTCTTTTATTGCATATAATTACTTGTTGGATATGGAAGAAAATATGCGAGAAGTTCGCCGTGTTTTAAAGAAGAAAGGAAGGTATGTAATTGTTGTTGGTAATAATAAAATTAGAGGTTTCAACTTCGAAAGTTGGAAATACTTAATGAGCCTTTCCGAACGCATAGGATTCAAAGTTGATAATTATTTTGGTTCAGAAATAATTAAACATTTTATAAAAGTCCCGCGTAATGAAAGAATAAATACTG